>CAYJEQ010000001.1:0-55477 GCA_964369235.1 uncultured Oscillospiraceae bacterium
TTCATTATTCATATAGTTATTATACCATATGTCTAACTTTTTGGGTGCAGTTCATCATTGAAGCTGTTGGGGATTTTTGTTATATACTATTATTTACATCAAACTACTAAACTTCAATCTGGATAATCTCCATTAACTCTAGCTTAGATAGGGTAATTATAGTTTTATCAGCAAGTATTTCAGTGCTTAAGCTGTTTTCGCTTTCCACTAAAGTAGCTGATTTTATCTTATATGGTAGGGTAATTGTAATACTATGCATTGGTGCTATTGGGGAATGATCCTGCTCATTTAATAGTGCAAAGTAGATTTTGTCCTCTTTCTCCCAAGGAGCAATTTCTACAAAGCTAGCTGCATCACTGGTAAATAGTAAATCTCCTGCTAGGTAGGTAATAAGGTTTGATACTACCTCTCTAGTGAAATAAGGTACCATGCTTTCCAGTGGAGCAGCGACCCATAGGATTTTTCCTTTGCCTACTTCCTTTAGTACCATAGCTGGGCTGTCTGTATCTATGCCAGGAGGGTTGGAGTGGATTGCTGAGAAGTCATAGGTGGCAGTAGCTGTGTATGGTAGAGTAAGAGTAGCAAGGGTGGTGTGTTCCCCTGTGAAACTCATTACAGCCTGATTATGTCGAACATTAAGAGGAGTTTCTTTAGAGAAATTCTCCATGAATTTCTTACCGGCTTCAGTTGGAGCCATGTAGGTAACATTGTGGCTAGTTGTAGATAGGTACTGAGCCTGTAAAACATCTAGTAGCTTCTTATTGCCTACTCGTCCAGAGATATACAGACTACCACCATTTTTTACATAATCAATTATGGTGTCAGCTTCCTTATCAGTAAGGCTTACCACATTGGAGATAGTAAGAACTTTCTCGGAAATTTTCTGGATTTTTGAGGCTGGATACACATCAAAGGCAATGTTTTTCTCTCTTAAAATTTTAGCCATATTCACTGGATTTTTGCAGAAATCATTGGTGAATGTGTCATGGAATGGAATGGTGGAAGCAATGTCCAGTCCGTTCTCTTTCCAGTCGTATTTTGAGTTATCTGGGAAGAAAATCGCCACATCTTTTAGCATATTGCCGTTTACATATTTCTCGTATTTTTCGCTGGCTGTAAATGTATCTTTTATTATGCCAGTATAGGCTTCTTTAACTAGAGTACCATCGGGATTTATACCGTCACACACTGCAAAAGCACCACCGTGAACTAAGGTTATAACAGTGTTTAGATACAGCTCCTCAAAGGTTTTTGCTGTGGTGTGGGCAGACAGCCCTGGGTCACATCGGGAAGTTATAAACACAAAAGGCATAACCTTTGTAAGATTACGGTAGTATTTACAGATAAAGCTCTGCTCTAAACAACCACCGTAAAGGTCACCACTAACATAATCACAAGCCTCAGCTACTCGGTCAGTGGTGGAGAACTGCCAAGGTGCAGATATATTGGACATATTATGTTCCACAGTTACATGGGGCTTAATATCTTTAATTGCTTTGGTGGACAGGGAAGTAAACTCACACATCCAGTCCTCACGAATTTTCTGGAAACTTTTAAACTCATCACATTCTAAATCAATGGTTTTAGGCATTTCTTTACCAGCTATTTTGTGGTACTTATCCTTACAGCTGTCACAGTAGCAAATTTCAGGCCAGAAAGGCATGTCTAAGAATATGGTATCCACATCATAGTTTGCTGTTAGCTCCTGTAAAGCACCTCTAACATAGGCTCTGTACTCCTCGTTATTTGGGCAGATAAGCCCGTATCTACCACGACGGAACATACTGAAATTATAGTAATCACAGTAGTCGAGGGAGGTTTTACCTTCACCATTTACCATTCTCCACTGAGGGTGGTTATCATATACCCAGTTGTCAAATATCTGGGAAAAATAGCTTTCTACTGCAAGACCTTCTGCTCTAGCTAAAGTAATCATCTCTTTAACATAATCCTTATCTGCTAAAGCTTTATGGGTTCTACCAAATTTAGTAGGGTGATGGGCTAGACCTGTATGGGGACGGGATTTTACAACGATGGTTTGGGCGTTGGCTTCTTTGAATAAACGGATAAGCTCAGCTGGGTTAAATTTAGATAGATAGACCTCTTTGTCATCGCTAATATGCATATCTAAAAATATACGGCGATAGTTGTTTTCGTACCACATAAAAATAATCCTTCCTTTCCTTTAGTTTTGTGTTTTCGGCGTTATAATGACCGAAAACCACAAAACTCATGTTTGAAACTTTCTTTCAAACTAAATACTCCTTACTGTTTTGTTAATGCAATTTTTACTTGGGGGATAGGGGTAAGTCTAGAGTGAGTATAATACAAAAAAGTGTAAATGTACATAGGTAATTTTAAAAAAATTTGCAGACTTAAAATGTTAATAAAGTAAAAAATTGACAATAAAATATCAAATAATCTTGAATTCCCAGTTGTTTACTAAAAATTTATGGACATGTTGTACAATTTAGCATGATAACGATTTACTATTATTACAAAGTTTTGTTAAGTCACTGTAAATTACTTGTAAATTATAAAAACACCAGTTATAATAGTGACAATGATTATTTCCACCATGAAATTAATTATAATCCATGAGGGAAATGCACATTAAACCACTGGAATATTTGTAAATATTTGTTAAAATATTTTATTTGTTCGGTGAAATTTATAGGATGAAAGGATTTATATTTATGAAAAAACTACTCTCACTTCTTTTAGTAGCAGCAATGGCAGCTAGTGTTGTAGGCTGTTCATCTAGCACACCTTCCAGCGAAGCACCAACAGGAGGGGACTCCTCCACAGAAACATCTAGCGAAGCATCCACAGAAGCTAATGCACTAGTTTCTCCTGACAACGATCTAGTTGTTGCATTTCAGGCAGATGTTACCGACCTAGATCCACATGTATCTGGTAATGGTGTATCCAACTCTATAACAAACACAATGTACGAGTGTCTAGTAACATTCGACGAAGACAGTAATATTATCCCAATGCTTGCAGAGTCTTGGAGCGCATCTGAGGATAACAAAACATATACATTTAAACTACAGGAAGGTGTAACTTTCCATGATGGTACACCATTTAACGCTGAGGCAGTAGTTGCTAACTGGCAGAGAGGTATTGATGACCAGACTCTATCCATCGTTAGAACTGTAGGTCTATTTGAAACAGTAGAAGCTGTTAGCGAATACGAAGTAGCATTTACTCTAAAAACTGCTAACAACACAATCCTTAATAAACTATCCCAGTTTAGAATTGTAAGCCCAACAGCTATTGCTATGGAAGATACAACAACCTACCTAAATGATAACTCTGCAGGTACAGGTCCATTTGTATTCTCTGGGGATAGAATTGATGGTGGACACACAACAATGGACACTAACGACAACTACTGGAGAGAAGGCCCAACTGTTGATACAATCACATTTAAGGTTGTTCCAGAAGATGCTGCAAGAATTGCAATGCTAAAAACTGGCGAAGCAGATATGATCGATCCACTACCAGCTATTCAGGTTGCTGAAGTAGAAGGCGTAGAAGGTATCGAAGTACATAACACAAAGAGCATTACATACCGTTATGCTACACTTAACCAGAACTACACACTAGAAGATGGCAGACAGCCATTTGCTGATGTTAAGGTTCGTCAGGCTATGAACTACGCATTTGACAGCAATGCTTATGCTGCAGTAGTATTCCACGGTTATGCAACAGAGCCAACATCCATCTTCTCTACAGAGATTATGTATCACTCTGAAATGGCTCCTTACTCTATTGACCTAGAAAAAGCAACTGCTCTAATGGCAGAAGCAGGCTATGCTGATGGCTTCCCTGTAAACATCTGGGTTGATAACACAACTGTAGAGATGACAGGTGCAGAGTTCTTCAAACAGCAGATGTCTCAGATTGGTATTGATGTTAATGTAATGCCTATGGAATCTACAACAATTGCTGAAATGACCGACCTACCAGCAGAAGAAACAGAAGTACAGATCTGGTATGTTAACTGGGGATCTGGTTCATATGAAGCAGATGGTTCTATGAGAGCTATCCTACATAGCGAATACTTCCCACCAGTAGGTTACAACACAGCATTCTATGACAATGCAGAGTTTGACAGCCTACTAGACGAAGCACTACAGCTATCCGACACAGCTCAGATTGCTGATCTATATGCTCAGGCACAGGCTATTGCTTGGGAAGAATGCCCATGGGTATTCCTAGGAAACGATAATGACATTCAGGCACAGAGAAGCTATGTTGATGGTATCACATACAAGCCTGCTGGTGAAGTTGTTTACACAACTGTTGACCTTATAACGGAATAATTTTCATGTCACTATTCAAATAATAATTTATAAAGGGTAGTTTATTAAACTACCCTTTATTCTATAAGGAGGTATTTTAGTGAATCGCTATTTCATAAGAAGAGTATTACAGACAATCCCACTGATGTTTATCATATCTATTGTAATATTTATGTTTATCCATCTAATACCAGGGGATCCAGCTAAAAATATTGCGGGGCTTGAAGCTACAGAAGAACAGGTCGAAGCAATTAGGGAAGAATATGGACTTAACGATCCTCTACTAGAACAATATGTAAATTATATGGGAGATCTGTTTAAAGGCGATTTAGGTATGAGCATTAAATCTAAGGTTCCAGTAACTGAGCTTATTGCTGAAAGACTTCCAAACACACTAAAACTTGTTTTTGCTGGTATGTTATGGGCACCTGTAATAGGTATACTACTAGGGGTAATGTCTGCCATAACCAGAGGGAAAATATTTGATCATATAGCTATGCTTACGGCTATTACAGGATTATCACTACCAGGATTCTGGGTGGGACTAATGTGTATCCAGCTTTTCTCAGTAGAGCTAGGTTGGCTGCCCACAGGTGGACTAGACACATGGCAAGGGCTTATAATGCCTTCCTTTACAATGGGTATTGGTATTATGGCTGTACTAGCTAGATATGCTAGATCCTCAATGTTAGAAACATTAAAAGAAGACTATGTAAGAACTGCAAGAGCAAAAGGACAGAAAGAAAAAATCGTTATGTTTGCTCATGCTTTTAGAAATTCACTAATTCAGATAGTTACAATCATCGGTTTACAGATTGGTGGACTGCTATCTGGTACAGTTTTAACAGAGAATATCTACTCCATTCCAGGTATGGGACGATTGCTAGTAGATTCTATC
Organism: uncultured Oscillospiraceae bacterium; assembly: GCA_964369235.1. Classification (GTDB taxonomy): domain Bacteria; phylum Bacillota; class Clostridia; order Oscillospirales; family Ruminococcaceae; genus CAYJEQ01. Next base: position 5,209 of record CAYJEQ010000001.1, read on the forward strand.
TCTTTCCGAGACTATCCAACAATTCAGGCACTATTAATGATTTTTGCACTTCAATATGTTGTTATAAACTTAATAGTTGACCTATTGTATGGTGTTATCAATCCCAAAATTAGATACGATTAAGGAAAGGATGGTTCTAAGTTATGACAAGTATGCAAACTCCAGAAAATAAAGACGAAATGAACAATGTATCAAACTTCAGCGAAGAGTACATTGATGAGAATATAGCTGCAAGTAGCAGTAAATTTAAAGACTTTGTAAAAAAATTCTCCAAAAGACACACAGCAGTATTAGGATTTATTATTATAGTTTTACTATTAATTATAGCTATTGTTGGCCCTTATATTGCACCTTATGATCCACAGGCATTTGATTATTTTAACACATTTGCAGAGCCAAGCTCTGAACATCTATTTGGCACCGATAACTTCGGCAGAGATATCTTTAGCCGTATTATTGTAGGTACAAGATTAACACTTGGTATCTCTCTGTCCTCAGTTGTAGTTGGTGCAGCTATTGGTACTGTACTAGGACTACTAGCAGGTTACTATGGTGGGGTTATCGAGATGCTCGTTATGAGATCTTCCGATGTATTATTTAGCTTCCCAGATATTCTACTTGCAATTGCCATTGTTGCAATTATAGGCCCAGGTTCTATAAATGTATTTATTGCAGTTATGGTGTTTACCGTTCCTAGCTTTGCTCGAATTATGCGAAGTGCCACCCTATCGGTAAAAAGCTCCCTTTATATTGAGGTTGCTCAGAGTTTAGGATGTAAAAACAATAGAATTTTATTTCTTCATGTATTCCCAGGCACAATCCAGTCACTAATAGTAAACTTTACTATGAGAATTGGTTCTGCTATTATGGCTGCATCTTCACTGAGCTTTCTAGGTTTTGGTGCTGATTTATCCGAGCCAGAGTGGGGTGCAATGCTATCCCATGCAAGAAGCTTTATGGATACATCTCCACATATGATTTTTTATCCAGGTCTTGCAATATTTATAACAGTATTAGCCTTTAATTTATTTGGTGATGGCTTAAGAGATACTCTTGACCCAAAACTAAAATAAGTTAGTAAAAGCGATTATATGCTTTCAGTTAAGGCTTAGATTTTAACTTTGCTAATGCCAGCTTACTGGCAATGCAAAACCGACCAAAACGCCCAAAACTCAGTGAAAGGATGGTCATAACTATGTCGGAGAAATTATTACAGGTAAAAGAGATACGCACCGAGTTTTTTAGTAGTAAAAAGAGCAGTGTTACAGCTGTTGACGGTGTAAGTTTTGATATAAACAAAGGTGAGATAGTTGGTCTAGTAGGAGAGTCAGGTTGTGGTAAAAGTGTTACTTCCCTGTCCATTCTACAGCTACTTAAGGACACCTCAGGTAAGGTAACTAATGGTGAAGTGCTTTTTAACGGAGAAGATCTACTTAAAATGTCCACTAAGGAAATAAGAAAACTTCGTGGTAACAAGCTAAGCATGATTTTTCAGGAGCCCATGAGTAGCCTTAACCCAGCAATGAAAATCGAGAAACAACTATTAGAGGGTATTAAACTACACACAGATTTAGATAAGGTAAAAGCTAGAGAGAAAGCTGTAGAAATTCTAACTCAGGTAGGTATTCCCGATCCTAATAGAGTGCTAAAAAACTACCCTCATCAGCTATCAGGTGGTATGAGCCAGAGAGTAATGATTGCAATGGCAATGTGTTGTGAGCCACAGCTATTAATAGCTGATGAGCCTACAACAGCCCTTGATGTTACTATTCAGGCACAAATACTAGACCTTATGAGAAAAATCCAACAGGAAAAAGGCATGGGAATACTATTAATTACCCACGACTTAGGTGTAGTGGCAGAAATTTGCACAAGAGTTGTAGTAATGTACGCAGGTAAGGTAGTAGAGGAAGCGCCAGTTAGGGATATATTTAATAATCCACAGCATCCATATACTAGAGGTCTTATTGCCTCAGTACCAAAACTTGGCTCAGGAGTTAAGGTGCTACCAAGCATTCCTGGAAGTGTGCCAGATTTAACAGCTATGCCATCAGGATGTAGATTTGCACCTAGATGCCAGTATGCAACTGAGAAATGTGTAGCAGAAGAACCACCACTACGCCAGATTAATCCATCACAGAAGAGCAGATGCTGGCTATCAGAATAGAAGTTAATTTGAAATAAATTTTCAAAGGCAGTTTTATGTATGTTTAATGTAATTAATTTAAAATTATTTAATACAACAAATATAAACTACTGCAACTCATAGAAAGGAAATAAGTATGGAAAAAATTGTTTCTTTAAAGAATGTATCCAAAACTTTTCCAGTAGGCAAGAATCTACTAGGTAAGCCTGATAAATTTGTTCATGCTGTTAATAATATAAGTTTTGATATATACAAAGGTGAAACCTTCTCAGTAGTAGGTGAATCAGGCTGTGGTAAAAGTACCACAGGTAGACTTATAAATCATCTACTAACACCTAATGAGGGCACTATTGAATTTACTGGTGTAGATATTACTAATATGACACAGGACGAAGTGCGTCCACTTAGACGAGATATGCAGATGATATTTCAGGATCCAGCAGGAAGCCTAAACCCTAGAATGAGGGTAGAAGACCTAATTGCTGAGCCACTGTTTATCCACAGTCAAAACGCCTCACCTGATGATGAGATGTACAAATACAAAAACAAAGAAGAGCGTCTGAAAAAAGTTTACGAACTACTTAAAATCGTAGGACTAAGCCCAAAACATGCTAAGAGATTTCCCCATGAGTTTTCTGGTGGACAGAAGCAGAGAATAGGTATTGCTAGAGCATTAACAGTTAATCCTAAGCTAATTATTGCCGATGAGCCTATATCTGCCCTAGATGTATCTATTCAGGCACAGGTGCTAAACCTACTGCACAAACTACAGGAAACCTATGACCTTACCTATATGTTTATCTCCCACGACCTATCGGTTGTTGAGATGATATCCGATAGAATAGGGGTAATGTATCTAGGGTTTTTAGTGGAACTATCCACAAAGGAAGAACTATATAAAAATCCACTACATCCATATACCAAAGCACTTCTTTCAGCAGTGCCAATTCCAGATCCTGATAACAAACAGGAAAGAGTTATCCTACAGGGAGATATACCTAGCACAATTAATCTGCCAAAGGGTTGTCCTTTTGCAGCTAGATGTAGCTATGTTAAGCCTATCTGTCATGAAGAAAGACCAGTACAAAAGGAAGTAACAGAGGGGCATTTTGTTTCCTGTCATCTATATTAATTTAGACATTAAGAAAGCGAGATATTACTATGAAAAAACCAATTATTGAAGCATGTGTAGATTCTTTTGAATCCTGTAAAGCAGCTTATGAAAACGGAGCCGATAGACTAGAACTGTGTGGACACCTTATTATAGGTGGAGCAACTCCATCTCCATATGTGGTAAAGCAGATTCAGGCTGAAAGCGATGTAAAGATAAATGTATTAATCCGTCCTAGATTTGGGGATTTCCTATACACAGAAAGCGAAATGGAGCTAATGTGTCAGGAGATTAAGACATTTAAAGAATTAGGGGTAAACGGTGTTGTTATCGGTACTCTAACAAAAGAAGGGGATCTAGATATTCCTAAGATGAAAAGACTAATGGCTTGTGCAGAAGGTATGGAAGTAACACTTCATCGTGCCTTTGACATGACAAGAGATCCAATGAAAACACTAGAGGAAGCTATAGAGCTTGGTATAAATACAATACTAACCTCTGGACAGCAGAGTGATGTTGTAACAGGTAAAGAGCTACTAAAAGAAGTATACGAAAAAGCAGCTGGCAGAATTGATATTATGGCTGGTGCAGGTGTTAAAAAGCACAATATCCAGATGCTACATGATTACACAGGTATTACAACATTCCATACAACAGGTAGAAAAGGTAGCATAGACAGTGAAATGGAGTACAGAAAAGAAACTGTAGCTATGGGACTGCCAACACTATCTGAGTATGAAATTTGGAGAACAGATCCAGCAGAGTTTAAGACTTGTGCAGATATCGTTCACGGATTAAAGTAGTATATTTAACTAGGAAGGGATGGAGATTTATATGCCAAAAAATCAAGAATTTATAAAAAATCAGAATATTGAATTGGTGCTAAACACACTCTTTGACTATAAAACTCTTTCTAGGGCAGAGCTTTCTGAAATAACAAAGCTCAGCCCACCTAGTATTACAAGAGTTACACAGTTTTTAATTGAAAAAGGATATATATGCGAGGAAAAATTCGTCCTAAACAAAGCAGGTAGAAATCCTACAACACTGCATATTATCCCAGGATCTGCCTATACAATAGGTATAGAGATACTAAAGGATAGCTTGATTTTTGCATTGTCTGATCTTAGTAGACAGATTATTCTAACCCAGCGTGAACAGATGAACTATAAGGAAAAAACCATAGAGGAAATTGGCCAGTTTATTAAGGAAAAATGCCATAAAATCCTCAGTGAAAGAGATATTGCCTATGATGATATAGTGGGTATTGGTATTGCCATACCGGGTATAGTAAATCACAATGAAGGCATAGTAAATTACTCCACCCAGCTAGGTTGGGAGAATGTTAATGTATCACAGGTTTTTGGGAGGATATTAAATAAACATATAATCTTAGAAAACGATGCCAAAGCCAGAATGGTAGCAAAGGAAAAAAACCGAAAACTTCTAAATAACGATAGCATTGTAGGGTTATTTATTGGAGAAGGGGTATCTGCTGTAGGTGTTAGTGAGGGCTCGGTAGTACGAGGCATTAATAACGCTGCTGGTGAGGTTGGTCATATTATTACAACACCAGAAGGCATAGTTTGTGACTGTGGCTCTAGAGGCTGTTTACAGACTAATCTATCTACAAAATTTTTACTAGAAAAGGCTAGGGAACATAAACCAGCCATAGTGGACATTAAAGAAATCCTTACTTTATCAGAAGATGGAGTACAGTGGGCAGAGGAGATTATAAATTCCTTTAAAAGCTCGGTGCTACTAATTCTAGATATATTACAGCACTGCTACAACCCAAGCTTTATCATACTTTCTGGTGAGATAATGGATAGCTTTGAGGAGTTTTTGCGAAAATTCACCCTAGATATAAAACTGAAAAACCGAACTACATCATCTGATATACAGATTGTAGTTTCTACAAATAATGTTAATGAGCCAGCTATAGGTGTGGCACTGCTATCCTTTGGCTGTTTATTAAAATACGAAAAATAAATTTAAACTGTAAGGCAATGTTAAGTTAAATCTTATAGGGTAAATTTTATATAAAAAATCACTTAAAATATAGCATAGACAAATAAACCCATAGAGGTAAATATGCTGAGAATGATGCTGATGTAAGGGTAATTTTTGTGGATCAAAATTTATAGTTTAAGTTTTACACAAGGAAAACAACGCTAAAACATCGCAGGCTCATTGAAAGGATGGTTATATATGAAAAGAATATTAGTAGGTGCTATGCACCATGAATCAAATTCCTTTAATCCTATTATAGCTGGACAGGATGATTTTAAAGTACTTAGAGGACAGGAGCTAATAGATAATATTAGACCTAATGATTCTCTATCAGGTGTTATTGAAACATTAATGAAACAAGGATACGAGGTAATTCCTACAGTTTCTTGTAGAGCTGTACCTAATGGTGAGGTTGATTATGATTTCTATATGTCTGTTAAGGAAGAAATACTAAATACAGCAAAGAAAGAAAATCAGATTAAGCCTATAGATGCTGTTTGCCTATCTCTACATGGTTCTATGAGAATTAAGGGATTAGGAGAAGCAGAAGGTGTTCTACTAGAAGAACTTAGACAGATACTACCTAATATTCCTTTCTATTCTTCATTAGATATGCATACAACCATGACAAAGAAGATGTTTGATAACTGTGATGGCTTTGTAGGATATAAGTGTGCACCCCATACAGATTGTACCGAAACAGGTGAGCACGCAGCTATGATGACTATTAAAGCACTAGAAGATGGAATTAAAACCCACAATGCTTGGGTAAGAGTACCTTTCCTAGTAGCTGGTGAGCAGTCCTCTACAAATACACAGCCTATGATTGATTTAATAAATAAACTAAGAGAAACCGAGAAGGAAGAAGGAGTGTTAGCTGCTTCCTACCTAATGGGATTCCCTTGGGCAGATAATGAAGACAGCTCAGTTGCTGTTCATGTAGTAGCAGACAGCAAGGAAAAGGCAGAACATTACGCTATAAGCCTTGCGCAGACTATGTGGGATAGACTAGAAGATTTTACCTTCCACACAGAAACATATAAGGAAAAAGAAGCCATTGATGTGGCTTTTGAAGCTGTAAAAACTGGGGACACACCTGTATATCTATCTGATTCTGGTGACAATCCAACAGCTGGCTCCTCCTCAGATTGTACTGACTTTTTAAGAATGTTAGTGGAAGATGAGAGAACATCACAGCTAAAAAATAACATTATCTATGGTGGTATCTACGATCCTACTGCAACAAAAGAGTGTAAAGGCAAGGTAGGTCAGGAGATTACCCTAACATTTGGGGCTAAATTTGACACTGTTACCACCACACCGATTACAGCAACGGGGGTAGTAAAATCCTATATCGAAAACTGGCCTAAGGATATGCTAAAAGGCGACCTAGCACTGTTTTCCTGTAATGGAGTGGATATAGTTATAGCAGAAAAGCATGTTGGATTTACCACACCAGAGATGTATGAAGACCTAGGGAGAGATCCTAAGGAAGCTGATATAGTGGTGTGCAAACTAGGATATCTAACTGCACCACATGAAAAAGTGGCAAAGAGAGCTATAATGGCACTGTCAAAAGGATCCACCAATGAAGATTTAGAAACACTTCCTTATGTAAAGGTACCAAGACCAATATTCCCACTGGACAAAGGATTTTCCTATGAGCCTAAGAATATGTTAACTTCAAGATAAACAGCTAGAAAGGAATATTTTATAATGAAGACTTTTAACTGCACACCTAAGTTTATCCCAGAGCTAGATAAAGGATTTCGCCCTATCTCACTGGAAAATAGAATATATAGAAAAGCCCTAAAAGAACAGGGACAGAGCGAAAGTGTTAAAGTGGCTATAGTTGGCGAAGGAGATTTTATCGCTACATCGGTAGTGGAGATTTTCCCAGAATCAGCAGGCAAGAATGAAGATAATAAAATATATGTAGAGAGATTTGTTAAAACTCTAATCTGGCTTAAAGGTGGATATAAAATTCTATTTGCAGGCCCAGCATATATTGGTGAGTATCTAAAAGATGCTTATAGACTTGGTGGTAAGAGAGATTTTGACGCAGAGTTTATTGGTGGGGTTTACAATAAGGAATTTGTAGTGGAGTTTATGGATTTTGATAAAATCCCAGATTCTAGCGATGTAGCGAAATCCATCGGTAGAAATCTTGATGGCTACCGCATCGGTTTTGATGCAGGTGGTAGCGATAGAAAGGTTTCTGCTGTTGTAAACGGAGAAACAATCTTTAGCACCGAAACAGTGTGGCATCCTAAGATTACTAAGGATCCACAGTACCACCTAGATGGTATTATTGAATCCTTTAAACTAGCAGCATCTAAGATGCCAAGAGTTGATGCAATCGGTATTAGTAGTGCTGGTATCTACATTAATAATCAGCCACGAGCAGCAAGCCTATTTAGAGAAGTATCCAAAGAAGATTTTGACAGAGTGGTAAGAGATATCTACTTTACTGCTGCAAAAGCTATTGGAGATGTGCCTATTGAAGTGGCAAATGATGGTGATGTAACTGCTCTAGCTGGTGCTATGAGCATGAACGAAAACGGCATACTAGGTATTGCAATGGGAACTAGCGAAGCTGTAGGTTATGTTGATACACAGGGTAGAATTACAGGGTGGCTTAATGAGCTTGCCTTTGTACCAGTTGACTATAGCAGTGATGCTTTAATGGACGAGTGGTCACTGGATTATGGTGTAGGAACAAGCTATTTCTCCCAGGACGCAGTTATTAAGCTATCACCAGCAGCTGGCATAGACTTTGAAGAAGGCTTATACCCAGCAGAAAAGCTAAAGGTAGTACAAAAGCTAATGGAAGAAAACCATGAAGGTGCTAAGAAGATATACGAAAGCATAGGTATCTATCTAGGATATGCGCTGGCTTATTATGCTGAATTTTACGATATAAATAAGGTGCTACTACTAGGTAGAGTTCTATCTGGTAAAGGTGGAGATCTAATTATAGAAAACGCTAATATGGTACTAGAAGGTGAGTTTAAAGAATTATTTGATAAGATTAAACTTGTAACACCAGACGAAGAAATGCGTCGAGTAGGCCAGTCTATTGCTGCTGCAAGCCTGCCGAAAATTACAGTATAGGGTACATTTTACTTACATAAAGGCATAGCCACCCACATTCACTAAATTTTTAGGTTTACGGTGGGTGGCTAATGTCAATTTAGTGGTTTCTTTTATAGAAATTATTTTACAGTGATAAACTTAAAGGCTAATTGTTAAGTAGAATTAAATTTTCGCTACAAACAGCAAACCCAGTGAAAGGATGGTCACAAAAATGAAGATAATTACAGGTGGAAAGGTGTTCTACAAGGGAAGTTTCATAGAGGGACATACCTTGGTTTATGGAGAGAAAACCATTAATATTATTAAAGATAATGAGGTAGATAAATCACAGGAAACAGAGGAGATTAATCTTACTGGTGAGTATATCTTCCCTGGATTTATAGATGTGCATATTCATGGTAAAGGTGGCAGTGACACCATGGATGGAAGTTATGAGGCACTGTGTAATATAACTGCCACCTCAGCAAGAGCAGGTGTAACTTCACTACTGCCAACTACAATGTCAATGGCAAAGACCAATATCTATAGCGCCCTTGAGAATATTGGGGAGTTTATGACGAAGGGAAATCCAACAGGAGCAAAGGTTATAGGTGCACACCTTGAGGGGCCTTTTATCAACAAGGAAAAGAAGGGTGCACAGCCCGAAGATGGCATATTCCCAATAGATGAGCAGTTAATACTAAAGAATAAAGAGGTAATTAAGATTATCTCAATGGCACCAGAAATTGATAATGGCATAGAGTTTATAGCTAAGTATAAGGATGATTTTAACTTTTCTATAGCCCATACAGGTGCTGATTACGATACAGCTACCAAAGCAGTGAAATCAGGTGCAAAATCATTTACACATCTATTTAATGCTATGACGGGGTTAAATCACAGAAACCCAGGTTGTGTTGGTTCAGCACTAACTAATGAGTGTTTTGTAGAGATGATTTGCGATGACATTCATATTAATAGTAATCTATACACCCTAGTAAAAAATGCTAAGGGAATGGATAGCATTATGCTAATTACCGACTGTATTCGAGCTGGTGGATTAGAAGATGGACAATATGATTTAGGAGGCCAACAGGTTACAGTATCTAATGGTAAATGTACTTTACCAGGTGATGTAATTGCTGGTAGTATCCTAGATTATAATGTGGGAATAAGAAACTTCTACAATGCCACATCGGTATCCCGTCAGGAACTGGCAAAGGCTACCTCTATTAATCAGGCAAGATACCTAGGGTTACAGGATACTATAGGAGAGATTAAAGAGGGTAATTTTGCTGATTACGCAGTGTTAGATGAGGACTTTAATGTAATCTATACAATAGTAAATGGCAATGTAGTTTATAAGAGATAGTAAAAAACTTAAAAGTGATACATTATAATATATAGTATCCCTTAAAGTGTTATAAAAGATTATGTTTAGGTGTTTTGCTTTAAAATAAGAATAGGAAAACCTACCAAAACATTGCAAATTCAGAGAAGGGATGGTCATAAGTGTGAAGGTATATAAAGTCAAAACTTATGAAGAGATGTGTAAGGTAATTAGTCAGGAATTTGTGGAGATAATTACAGAAAACCCAAGTAGCGTACTAGGACTTGCAACAGGTTCTACAGCTGTAGGTATCTATGAGGAACTTATCAAAAGATATAAAGAGGAAAACCTAGATTTTTCCTTTGTAAAAACTGTAAACCTAGATGAATATATAGGCTTACCAGGAGATAATGACCAGAGCTACCGATACTATATGGATAATAACTTTTTTAATCATGTAAATGTTAAAAAAGAGAATACATTTATCCCAGATGGCATGGCTGAGGATCTAGAAAAAGAGTGTCAAAATTATGATGAGTTAATCCAAAAACTAAATGGTATAGATATTCAGCTTTTGGGAATAGGTCATAATGGCCATATTGGTTTTAATGAGCCTAATAAGAATTTTAGAAAAGACACTCATATAGTAGAGCTTCATGAGGAAACTATTCTAGCTAATTCCAGATTTTTTCCATCGGTAAAGGAAACCCCTACAACAGCTATAACCATGGGTATTAAAAATATTATCCAGTCAGAAAAGGTTATTCTAGCAGGTGGCAAAGACAAAAAAGAAATTATAGAAAAAGCTATATACGGAGATATTACCCCAGAGGTACCAGCCTCAATACTACAGCTTCATCGCAATCTAATTGTGGTAATGGTTGATTAGTGATACCGAGGATAAACACTGCATTTCACATTGTGATTTGTGGTGTTTTTTATTAATATAGAGTATTTTAGTGTATTTTACTTTTTATGTAAACTGAATTATGATTAAATAATTAGTAAATCAATACTATATGTTAGGTAGCAGCAACTAACTATTTTGCTTAAAAAATTAGTGAAATAATAAATACAATAGGTGAAAATCGACAAGGCTTATTAATATATTATATAGATATACAATGCTGGAAAAATATTTGTGCATATTGCTATTAATTATTAAAATACTGGATTATGTATTGACATATTTTTATCAAAATATTATAATTCAGTATGGTTAAATATTTAACCATACTGAATTTATTTATATAAAGGAGAATTTAAAGTGCCAGAAACAAAAAAAGGTATATTAGACAAAGACTATTCAAGAAGACAATTCTTAAAAATGTCTGGTAAAGGGCTTGCTGGTATCACCATGACAGGTGCTATGCTTTCACTTTTCGGATGTACACAGGAAGAAGTAGAGCAGGGTAGCGTTTCCGTACTAGCTACACCAACTGGGCTATTAGTTACTAATGCAGCTAGATGTGTAGGATGTCAGAGATGTGAGCTTAACTGTTCCTTAACTCATGATAAAAAAGCTTCCCCTACAACTGCAAGACTAAAAATCAGAGATAATATGTACTTTGGTGAATATGATGCAGCAACAGGTATTCCAGCAGATTATGCACATGGACAAGGTGTATATGGTCTGTGGGGCTACGCGCCAACTACTTGTAGACAGTGTAAGGAGCCAGGTTGTATGAATGCCTGTCCAGTAGGTGCTATTGTTGCTAACGAAAGCACTGGTGCAAGAATTATAGAAGCAGAAACCTGTGTAGGTTGTGGTGCTTGTACAGCTGCATGTCCATGGAACCTACCTACAGTGGATAAAGAAACAGGTAAATCTACTAAATGTGTAAACTGTGGTATGTGTGTGGCTGGTTGTCCAACTGGTGCTATTACTATGGTAGACTGGACAGATGTAGTAACAGCAATGTAATTCTTTTTAAAAGGTATAAATAATTAATGCAGAAAAATTTTCTCATTTGAGAAGGGGAGTAGCTTTATATTAGTACATAACGATTTAATATACAGCTAGTTTAATAAAAGCCCTAACTCACAGAAAGGAACGATTATATATGTCATACGGATATACAGGAAAACTTCTTCGTGTAAACCTAACTACAGGTGCATCTACAGTTGAAGATTCCTCTAAATATAATAAATACATCGGTGGTTCTGGTGTTGGTAACAGAATCATGTTTGAAGAGGTGCCAGTAGGCACAATGCCTTATGATGAGGCTAACAAAGTGGTAATTGCAGTAGGACCTAACACAGGTACATCTGCCCCATGTTCTGGTAGAACAACACTTACCTCTCTATCTACATTTACAAAGGCTAATTCTGTAGTTCACGCTCATATCGGTGGTGAAATTGCAGGCCATATGAAGGCTGCTGGCTATGATGTTATCGTTATCGAAGGTAAAAGCGCAAATCCAGTTTACCTAAAGATTGATGATGATAAGGTAAGCCTAGAGGACGCTTCTGACCTATGGGGTAAAACCACAAGAGAAGCTACTATAGCTATTATGGAAAGAGAAAAGAAAGCCTTTACAGTAACATCTATCGGTCTAGCTGGTGAAAATCTAGTTAACCTATCCTGTGTTATTAATGCTGGCAACCACTCTGGTGGTGCTGGACAGGGCGCTATCTGGGGATCTAAAAACCTAAAGGCTGTAGCTATGTATGGTACAGGCTCTGTACAGGTAGCTGACCCAGCTAAAATTATGTCACTAAATAACACCGTGTTAAAAGAGCTAATCGGTGCTAATAATAACCATGTAGTACCATCAACAGAAAGACCATGGGCAGAATACTCTGATCCAGGATCTAGATGGACAGGTAGACCAGGACTTACTTGGGGTGCTGCTGAAGGTGGCCCAATTGACACAGGTGATTCTATCCCAGGTGATATTAATGCAATTGGTTATAGAACACAGAAAGCATACAAAGACTTTGGTCCTGTATCTGAAAAGTACACAGTAAAAATGTCCGGTTGTGTGTCCTGTCCTATCCGTTGTTGTGGATCTGTATACCTACCTAAGTTAGAAGAAGAAGGATATAATGCTTCTGTTGCTAATACCTGTATGCCTAACTTTATGTGGGCTAAGGTGCTAGAAAGCTATAAGGACTACGAAGAAGAAGGCGATGGACAGTTCTATGCTAATGTTGCTTCCTTCTCTGTAGCTGATGAGCTAGGTCTATGGGATAACTATGGTGAGCTTGCTTGCACACTATCCTACTTTATCAAAAATGGCCACCTAGAAACAATTCTGCCAGCAGATGAGTACAATGGGCTACTATGGGATAAATACGCAGAAGGTGATGTAGCATTTACTAAGGATCTAATGTACAAGATTTCCAGTGGTAAGGGTGTACTACCTACTTTAGCACAGGGTGCATACTTTGTATCTGAGATGTACAAAGATGTAGTTGGTGATGACTACCTAAATAGCAAGTCAGTATCTGTTATGACAATTAACGGCTCTTCCAAGCACCATGGTAACGAAACATGGGGACAGGTTGGAGCACTTACAAATATATTCTATAACAGAGACTGTATGACCCACACAATTGTTAATGCACAGGGTTCAGGTCTACCATATGATGTACAGAAATCCATCCTAGATCCAATATTTGGTGAGAATTGTATGGATAAGCCTAAGGCTTACACACCAATTAACGAAAGCAAGGTTAAACTAGCTAAGTTTGGTGTGGTTCGTCAGAGCTTACATGATAGCTTTACACTGTGTAACTGGATATGGCCTATGACCTTCTCTCCACTTAAGGAAAGAGGATATAAAGGTGATCTATCTATGGAAGCACAGTACATGTCTGCGATTACAGGTGAAGAGTGGACAGAAGAATCCCTAGACTTTGCAGCAGAAAGAGGTATGCAGCTTCTTCGTGCTCAGACTGTTATGAGCTACGGCACAACAGATATGAGAAACGAACATGATGCATTTACAAACTGGGTATATGATATGGAGCCTGATTTTGTAGCTTTTGAAGAGGGTACAATTAAGATGGACAGAGAAGATATCCAGACAGCATTTACAATGATGTATACAGCAATGGGTTGGGATGAAGTAACTGGTGCCCCTACAAGAGCAACACTAGAGAAGTTCGACCTAACTGATGTGGCAGATAAGCTAGAAGAAATGGGACTACTTCCTGCATAAACTCCCTACTGAGAGTATTTAATTGTGGGTGAGTTTATCCCACCCACACAGACTGTCAAAAAAACTGCAACCGTAAAATTTTCTATAAAAATTAGACAATTTTACTTGCTGTGTCCCTATTAACTTTCAAATAGCGTTCATATACCTTTGTATTATTCACTTATTTGTAAGTTAAGCTCCTTGCCTTGCAGGTTTTTTGATAGTCTGTCAGTGTATTCAAAAAAGCAAGGGCTTTTTTGAAACCCTGAGTGGGTGGGTTTATCCCACCCACATATATTACAGACATAAGGAGTTTTAACCATGAGCATAGATACAATAGCAGAAGATATAGAGTTAGAAAAGATTAAAGCGAATATACCTGATGCAACCCTAAGAGCCTTTGAGGAGGCGCTAGATAAGGTGGAGGCTGAGATGAATAGAAAAAAATCCCTAGCCGAAATTTTGATGAACTACATTAATGGCGAAAACAAGAAAAATGCAGTAGTTGCCCATTCCCTATTATTACTTAAACCCCCAACAGGCATTACTAAGGATGAAATACTACAACTAATAAAAAATAAGGATGATTATGAGGAGCTAAAAAACCTTGTAGCCATTAAAACAGAGCAGAATTTATTTTATTATAACGATACAGTTTTTACCGAGAGATTTGCCACAGTACAGTCTTTAATACAGAGCAAGGATATACTAGCCACAATAGCTTCTACAGTAAGACATGACTGTAAAACCTATCCTAAGCCTACCCTTGTTTCAACATTTATAAATTTCCCTTATTTTTATAGTAAAGATGAAGTGCTAGGAGCTTTAGCACGAATGAAAGCATTAGAAGAATATAGTGACATTGACACTGTTACTGCTAGTAACGGGAATGTGGCAATATTCTCTAGTGAACATATGAGCAAAAAATACGCCCAGTCACTGGCAGAGTGGTATGAGGTTGAATGGAGAACCAGTCAGTAGATTATGAATATTAAAGAAATAGAAAATTTAGTGGAACTTCCACTTAAATTAGTTTTAAATGATAAGGTAATGTGTGATATGTTATGCACACCACAAGATGTGGAAAATCTCTTTCGTGGTTGGCTGTTTTCTCAGGGCTATATAGAAAAGTCACAGGATATAAAATCTATAGACTTTAATGTATCTGCACTAACAGTTAATGTTGTAGCAGATATTAAAGAGCCAGAAAAAACCCCACTGCTATCAGATTTAGCTGCTATAGCACTTAAGAATACTGAGAATTTTAAAGCTAATCAGATAGATGATACCCACCTATATAACTGTTATTTAGCGAGAGTTAATAGGTTGGGAGAAATCCTTTGCTTAAGAAAAAACAAAGGTCTACACGCTGCAATAATTAATCACGGTGGAGAAATAATCTTTAAGGAAGATGTAAGTAGGCACTGTGCTATTGACAAAGCTGTTGGAGAATGTATAATAAGAGGGATAGATTTAACCCAGTCTATTCTAGTGACCACAGGTAGAATAAGCACCGAGTTTTTATTTAAAGCCAAGATGCTAAATATGCCTATAATAGCTTCCCTTAAATACCCAAGTATTACAGGGGAGATAATCGCAAAGGATTGGGAGATAAATCTAGCAACTTTTATAAATTCAGATAAGGCAGAGCTAAAGTTTAACTCTGTGAAAAAATTAAGTCAGATAGTCTAAAGGAGAAATCACTATGTTTGGTAAATTAGGTATTAATGAGTTATTAGTAATTTTTGCAATTATTCTTCTAGTTATGGGCCCAGCAAAACTACCAGCACTGGCAAAAAGCATGGGACAGGCTATAAAGGAATTTAAAAAAGGTAGTCAGGAAGTAACTACTAAAATTGAAAAACTAGCAGATGAAGCTGTAGATGTAGACAGCGAAACTGAGAGTAAATAAGATTTAAAATTGATTTTAAAGGATTGGTTTTGTGCTTTGTAAATCTTAGGATTTAGCTTTTGCTAAATGGGAGATTACTACAGAGGCAAAACCATCCCAAATATTCCGACTAATCAAAAATAAGGATGGTCATGATTATGGCAGAAGAACAAAAGAAAAATCAGACCGGAGCCGAGATGCCTTTAATGGATCATCTTACTGAGCTAAGAAAAAGACTTTTTCTAGTGGTGGTTGTAAATGTAATAACTATAGGTATTGCCTTTGGTTATACGGAGCTTTTAATGGAATATCTACTTGCTTTAGTAGGTGATATGAAATTAGTCTATATAGGCCCATCAGAGCTTTTTCTAGTTTATGTTCAGTTAGCAGTAATTGCAGGTGTAATAGTTGCATCTCCTTTTACTACATTTCAGTTATGGGCATTTATGCGTAAGGGGCTATATAAACGAGAGAAACGCTATATTCTAGGATCTTTGTTTTTTGGGCTGATTTGCTTTGCTGTAGGGGTATATTTCTGCTATACAATGGTACTGCCGATAACCATAGACTTCTTTACTAGAATTGCTATTAGTGAAGTAAGTGCTATGATTTCTGTACAGTCTTATACCAGTTTTGTTAATATGATGTTACTGGGATTTGGTGTGGTTTTTGAGATGCCAGTGTTAATATTCCTATTAACTCAATTAGGTATTATAAATCCCGAATTCTTAATTAAACATCGTGGAGTTATGATTGTTTGTATATTTATCCTTGCAGCAATTATTACCCCTCCAGATGTAGTATCCCAGCTTATGCTGGCAATGCCAATGCTTGTGTTACTACAGATTAGTATTTTCATTAGCAAAATCGTCTATCTAAGCAATCAGAAGAAAAAACTTAAAGATGCTGCTTAATTAATATTTAAGGCTTATGTTAAATATTGGGGTATGTTTCCTCTCCTAGTGGGAGGGAATATACCCCAATATAATTTTGTCTAAGAATATATAACTATAGATGCAAAAAAAATCAGGGTGCCCATATTGCTATATGCAAAGAGGGTACCCTGATTTTTTTTTAGAAGTTATATGCCGATAGTTAGTCAAAGTAAGATATATACTATAATAATTTTACAAAGTCTCTATCTATTCTCCGACCATACCGTCCCCATCAGCGTCATGCATATATTCGTATAACCAGTGGCTAGAGGTAATTGGCATGGAAAATCCTGCTGCTTTGGCCTCGGCAATAGTAACTCTGCCATTGCCATTAGTGTCAATCCAGGATACATCGTTTTCTGGTGATGTATTTGCTGTTGGGGTAGGTGTAGCTGTTGGCTTAGGTGTTGCTGTTGCTGTAGGAAGATGGGTGCTATTGTATTCGTCTGGGTTTATATTATCAAACTCATCAGTAATGTTGCTACCCATAAGTACATACTGGAATTTATAACTACTTGGTATATGGGTGTTATTGTTAGAGTAGTAGATTGTTGCCACAAAATCTTCACAGCCACCAGCATCTCTAATTACATCTTCCATATAGGCTTGGTCACCATGTCGGTTAAGGGTTGAGTCCTGTGGTGTGATATTATAAGCATTGGCAACACCACCTAGAGAATCGGCAATAACATGTCCTTGATCAAGGTCAGCATGTTCAGTGCCAGGCACATCTGCCTCATCTGAGTAGTAGCGACCGTTGCTATTAACTGGTTCACTACTATCGTCCTGTAGGATTATATCCTCAGCAAGTACATAAACAAGCTGTCCATAGGCGTTGGTAAGTCCCCAGTATTCTCTACTGCCAAAACCAATATCCACAGCAACATTACCTTGACGGTCACCATCTCTGTCCCCACCATCAACTATGATAATATCGTAATCTTTATTTAGATAGGTAAGGGTATTACCGTTAATAGAAAAACCTAAAGAATTACTAGAAATTATTTCGGCTGTTGGAGTAGGAGTAGGAGTGGGTGTTGGAGTAGGTGTGGGTGTTGGAGTAGGAGTTGGTGTGGGTGTAGAAGTCGGCGACGGCGACGGTGTAGCTGTTGGGCTAGGGAAAGGGGTTACAGTTATAGTAGGGGATTGGGAAACAGTAGCCTCAGGACTTTCTGTTGCAGTAGTATTATCAGTAGAGGCGATAACAGGTAGTTCTGAGGAGGTTTCCTCTGGGGTGGTGGAGCTTTCTTCACTGGAAGAGCTAGTAACCTCACTGCTAGAACTGGTAGAACTGCTGATTTCGCTGGTGTCTACTGAGCTAGCCTCATCGCCACTACAAGCAGACATGGTAATTGCCATTAATAGAGAGAGCAATATAATTTGTATTTTCTTCATCTTAAACTTCCTTTACATAATATGTATTTTTCCTCACTGATACAATAATACTATGAAAAAATCGTAAAATCAATAATAAATACGAAAAAATCATACTTTGCAGTTAAAAGAAGTTTGAAGGATTTATGAATAATTGGTTAAAGTAATAGCACGCTATTGACTAGGTGGTAATAGCATGCTATTATTACAAAGCTGGAGGTGAGCAAATGAAAGATGTAAAGTTAGGAAAACTAATAAAAATTCTATCTTCTTCTATGGAGAAGGAAGCTAATAAAGTATTAAAGCAGTATGATTTAAGTTTTACACAGGGTCTAGCCTTAATGTGGTTAGGTGAGGAAGCTGATAATATCATGGCTATAAAAAAGATGGAAAAAAGATTTGGAACAGCTCAGTCAACAGTTTTTGGTGTGATTACTAGGCTAGAGGCTAAAGGCTTAATAGAAACATTTATAAAAGATCATAAAAAATATGTAAAACTAACCCAAAGTGGTGTAAAACTAAGCGCCCCTTTACAGCAGTCTTTAGATGAAATTGATATGAGATTTTTTAATGGATTCACAGGGGAAGAACAGGAATTGTTTTTTGAGTTTTTAATAAGAGCAGTGGAGAATTTTAGTGATATCAATATCATAGATGAATAATATTAACTAAGTTAATATTAAAAACTATCTATATGGTAAATATAGATAGTGAGGAAGGAATGTTTAATAATGAATAATAATCTAGAGAAATTAAATGATATGCCAGTGTCTAAGGCTGTAATTAGTAATGCCCTACCTGCTATGATAGCTATGATAATGGTACTGGTGTATAATATAGCCGATCTATTTTTTGTAGGGCAAACAGGAGATCCCCTACAGGTGGCAGCAGTATCTATGGCAATGCCTATATTTATGGTGTTTATGGCTGTAGGGAATATTTTTGGTATAGGTGGAACATCTTTTCTATCAAGAAGTTTAGGTAGTGGCAATGGTGATAGAGCAAAGAAGATATCATCATTCTGCTTTTGGTCTTGTTTAGTTTTAGGTGTAGCTTTATCTATTGGTATCTACTTAGGAATAGATAGTGTACTTACCATTCTTGGGGCTAGTCCAGAAATATGGGATATGGTTAAGAATTATCTTAGCATTTTATGTATTAGTGGGCCCTTTATATTAATATCCACCTGTTTTTCTAACCTATTAAGAGGAGAAGGTCAGGCTGGTAAAGCTATGGTAGGTATGCTTATTGGTAACCTAGTGAATATTATTTTAGATCCAATATTTATTCTAGTTCTTGATCTAGGGGTAGAAGGTGCAGCTATAGCAACAGTAATTGGTAATATCAGTGGTGGGGTATATTATCTTTTATACCTATTAAAAGGTAAAACCTCCCTTAGCATTAATATTAAAGACTTCTCAGCTTCAGAGGGTATATTTGTAAATGTAATGCTAATTGGCGTTCCAGCGTCCTTATCTACAATTCTAATGAGTACATCACAGATAATATTAAACGGGTTAATGGCTAGTTATGGTGACTTAGCTTTGGCTGGTATAGGTGTAGCAATGAAGGTAACTATGATTACTGGTATGATTTGTATAGGTCTAGGTCAGGGGATACAGCCACTGCTAGGTTATGCTGTAGGGGCGCAAAACAAAAAGCGATATAATGATATTATGAAATTTTCTATGATTTTTGCTTTTTCTTTAAGTGCTGTGTTGACACTTGCTTGCTATCTAGGACTTGAGCAGATTATCGGTGGCTTTTTAACCGATTCAGCAGCTTATGATTATGCTTATTCCTTTGCACAGGTACTGCTATCTACCAGCTTACTTTTTGGTATGTTATTTGTATTATCTAATGCCCTGCAGGCAGCTGGTGCTGCTACAGCATCACTAATATTAAATGTAAGTCGTCAAGGTCTAGTATACATTCCTATGATTTATATACTAAATAGTACCTTTGGGGTCAATGGTCTGGTATTTGCACAGCCTGTGGCAGATATAGTATCCTTCGTAATGGCAATTATTATGTATGTTATAGTTATAAAGAAGGTGTTTCCAAACAAATCACAAGAAATGATTAATGGTGAGGGAATAAAGCCAGAAATAGCATAGTTATAAAGATGTATTTATATTAGTGACCTTATTGGGCTTATAATAAAAGGCAGAAAACTTCCCCTGTTTCAAATTATGAATCAGGGGAAGTTTTCATTTTGCTATTATATAAGAAAAAAGAGATTATGGTTTAAAGCCGATACTTTGCCATGCTGCTAGTTCTCCGTTAGTACCGTATAACTTAGTTTCGCCAGTTGTAGGGTTAACTTGTAACATAAAGTCGTGTTCTGGAGCTATTTTAGATGTTCGTACAAAATCATCTACTCCAACAAAGTTGTTTATAAAGTTAGCCATCTTTACATCAGATGTTTGCCTGGCTTTTTCCACATAGCCAAGGTACTGAGGGGCTATAACAGCTGCTAATATGGCAATTATTGCTATTACAATAATAAGTTCTATTAATGTAAAGCCTTTGTTATTGTTTCTAAAATTTATCATGTAACCTCCTAAGAGGATTTTGTATTACAATATTTACCTTTTCATTAGGAAGTTCTTTCTATTAATGGATTATAATATTGTAATTGCAAGAAAATTGTAACATCAAAGTTACTTTATACAGAAATTATACCAAAGAGGGATTATTTTGTCAATATAATATACTATCAAATATATGAAAAATTATATTACATGGTTGTTTTTGTGAAATTTGTGGTGGCATTTTAGCAAATATTCAGGAATTAGCCCTGTGTAAAGTAAGTTGTAAGGTATATAGAGGGGTTAAGTTGTATGCTCTATAAAAATCCTAATGCCTAACATCACAAGGATAATTCCCCCAGTAATCTGAGCTTTTTCCCTAGAGGTCGGACTAAGTTTTGTGGCTAACTTTATGGCAATATAGCATACTATAAAGGTAATAGTACCAATAAGAGAAATGGCATAGAATATATTAACCTCCATAAGGGCAAAGCTAATGCCAATAGTAAAAGCGTCTATACTGGTGGCGATGCTTTGGGCAAAGATAGTTTTACTGGTGAGAGGTGGCTTTTTAGAAGTAGATGTAACCACTGTAAATTCTTTTAGGGATTTTATCCCTTCGCAAAGCATCTTACCACCGATAATAGACAGTAGTATTAATGCAATCCAGTGATCAAGAAATTTTATCTGCTGGGAAAAAACCCCTCCAAGAAAATACCCAGCTAAAGGCATTAAAGCCTGAGCTAAGCCAAAGGAAAAGGCGCATTTTAATGCTGTGTTATTATAATTACAGCTATAACATAAACCATTTGCAATGGAAACGGCACAGGCGTCCATAGCAAGACCCAGAGATAATAGTATAAGGCTAGAAAAATCCATAGTTATCCCTTTCTGATATACTAAGAATAATGAGCTTATTAAATGTTATCTTAAATAACCTATTAATATTATAAAATATATTAGGTAGATTATTAATAAATGTCATTATTAATGAAAATAAATACAGTTAACATAATATGAAAAAGATAAGGTAGCATAAATTTGGTAAAAAATTATAATATATTAACATTTTCTTAAAGACTTTATACTATATTTCATGTAAAATTAATTAGAATAAGTTTAAGGTTATAGGGGGAAGTGTCTTTGTTTGGTTATATATGTCCATTTAAACCAGATATGCGTATGATGGAATACGATATATATAAATCATACTACTGTGGTTTATGTAAAACAATGGGCAGTGACTATGGAGTTATCTCCAGAATGACTTTAAGCTATGACTTTGCCTTTGTGGCAATATTATACTCTGCCCTTAGAGATGAGGAACAGGTTTTTAAACATGAGAACTGTTTATTTAATCCCTTTAAAAAGAAACTATGCTGTAAAGCTCAGGAGGATATAGAGTACAGCTCGGATTTAGCTATGATAATGGTATATTATAAAATCAAAGATAATATCCAAGATGAGCTGTGGTATAAGAAGATTTTTTATTACATGGCACTGCCTTTGGCAAAATCAGCTAGAAAAAAAGCCATGAAAAAACTCCCAGATACCGATAGGGTATTAGGAGAGTTAATGGAAAGTCAGTATAATCTAGAAAAAGAGGGATGTAGCAGTATAGATAGAGCCTGTGAGCCTACGGCTAAAGCACTAGGTATAATGCTATCAGCAATGTCAGAAGATCCTATAAAACAGCGAGTGTTAGAGCGGATGGGATATTTTTTAGGAAGATATGTATATATGTGCGATGCACTAGATGATATAGAAGATGACCTTAAAGAAGGTAAGTACAATCCTTTCTTAACTGAATATAGTAAAGATGTAATAGAAAATGATGATAGAGAAGCAATAATAGAAAATTGTAAGGCTCAGATGTATATGAATATAGCTGAGGTAATAAAATCCTACCAACTGCTAGAGATTAAAAAGCATGGTGAGATACTGGACAATATAATCTATCTAGGGCTTAAATCTACAGTAAATAAGTTGGAGTATAAAAGGAGCCAGCCAAAAATATAGTGGCATAGATGGCTTATGGAAAGGAAAGTTTGGAAAGATGATGACAGATCCATATAAAGTGTTGGGAGTTTCTCCCAATAGCTCAGACGAGCAGATAAAATCAGCTTATAGGGAGCTGGCAAGAAAGTACCATCCAGACTCCTATGCAAATAATCCATTAGCTGATCTAGCTAATGAGAAGATGCAGGAGATTAACGAGGCATATGATACTGTAGTTAATCAGAGAAAAAACCAAGGTAGTAGTCAAGGTGGCTATGGAACTTCTAATAGTGGAGGCTATAATAGTTATAGCTATGGCACAGGACAGTTTGATGATGTAAGAAGATTAATATCTCAAAATAGAATTACCGAAGCCGAGGAAATCCTTGATGGAGTAAGTGGTGGCAAAAGAGATGCTGAGTGGTATTTCCTTAAAGGGAGTATATTCTATACAAGAGGTTGGATAAATGAGGCATATAATTATTATCAGAAAGCCTCGGGAATGAATCCATCTAATCAGGAATACAGAAGAGCATTAGCTCAGCTAGACTGGCAGAGAAAAACAGCAACTCCAGCAGGTGGCACAGGATATAGAACAGGCGGTAATGTTGGGTGTAGTGGTTGTAATATATGTACTACACTACTTTGTGCTGACTGTTGTTGTGAGTGCTTAGGCGGGGATATAATCTCCTGTTGTTAAATAATATTAGATATATCAGGGTGTTTCCACTGCTTTGGCAAGGGAGATGCCCTGTAAAATTCTTTATGTAAACTATATCTATGTTTATGGTAGAATAGGTTAGAGGGATTTCTACCTGTTTGCTTTTAACTTTTTAGTTACAAACTGGAAATTATATAGTATAATATCATAGAAAAGAGGTGAAACTGTGAGGGAAAGTAGCAAGATAGCTATTGGAGGACTTACCACTGCTGCAAGCTTAGTGTTGATGTTTATGACAGGGATAATACCTTTTTCTACATTTATGATGCCAGCTGTTGCAGGGGCACTGCTAACAGTGTTAGTAATAGAGATAGGTTTTAATACAGCTTTAATAGCCTATGGGGCAGTTTCACTGTTGTCCTTTATTATTGCCCCAGACAAAGAGGCTGCTATGATATTTGCAGTATTCTTTGGTTACTATCCTATTATTAAAGAAAAACTAGAAAAGATAAAAAAACCACTGTGGGAATATATAGTTAAGTTTGGGATATTTAATTTTTCAGTAGTTACTGCCTATTACATATCGGTGCAGATTATAGGTGTAGAACAGGTATTAGAAGATATGGGGGTAAATGTCTTTACTATAGGAACACTGATTATTTTAGGGAATATAACATTTTTACTATATGATAGGGCACTAAGCAATATAATAACTATCTATATCTACCGAATTAGGAAAAAACTTAAAAAGAATTTTAAAAAGTATTGACAAGCAGTGGATATATTGATATAATCACTATGTTATGGCAGTAATAGCTGACCATACAATCCTTGTCTTATGCATAGCCGTAAGACCTAAAGTCCAAAAGGAGGTGTAACAAAATGCCAAAAACAACTGCTAACTACGAAACAGTAATTATCCTAAACACTAAAGACGGTGAAGAGGGTATCGCTAAACTTCTAGAAAAGTTTAAGAATCTAATTAGCGAAAACGGTACAATTACCAATGTTGAAGAATGGGGCAAGAGAAGACTTGCTTACCCAATCGAGGACGAAACAGAAGGTCACTACACACTTGTAGAGTTTACTTCTGCTCCTGAGTTCCCAGCAGAGCTTGACCGTATTTACAAGATTACTGATGGCGTACTTCGTACAATGATTATTGCTAAGTAATTAAAGGTGGTGTGACTATGATTAATAAGGTTATACTAGTTGGAAGAATTTGCACTGATTTAGAACTAAGACAGACTCCAAGTGGTGCCTCTGTATGCTCCTTCATGGTGGCATGCAATCGCCCATACACTCCAAAAGACGGGGGAGAGCGTCAAGCTGACTTTATCCCTGTAGTTGCATGGAGAACACAGGCTGATTTTGTGTCTAAATATTTTGCTAAAGGTAATGCAATCGGTATTGAAGGTTCTCTGCAAAGTAGATCCTATCAAGACAAAGAGGGCAATAAGAGAACTTCCTATGATGTTAATGCTGAACGCATTACATTTGTAGAGAGTAAATCTTCTGCTCAGGCAGCTCCAAGTCAACCAAAGCCAAATAATTACAATCCAGCACCAGCACAGCCTTCTACATTTGCCAACGGCAGTATGGAAGATTTTGCTACCATTGACGATGACGATCTACCATTTTAGTCAATCGGATTAGATTTTTTTTAGAAGGAGGATTCCATCATGGAAAGAGGTTCTCGCCCAAATAGAAAAGGCAGAAAAAAAGTTTGCATGTTCTGTGCAGACAAAATCGAGAAAATCGATTACAAAGACGTTAACCGTCTAAGAAAATGCATCAGCGAAAGAGCAAAGATTGTTCCTCGCCGTGTAACAGGCACATGTGCTTACCATCAGCGTCAGCTGACAGTAGCAATCAAGCGTGCTAGACACGTTGCATTCCTACCATATGTTAGTGAATAATTAATATAATCAGACTGTTTCACCTAGTGGAGCAGTCTTTTTGTAATATTTTTTAATATTAATATTATCATATAAGGAGAGTTTTACCATGCTTACAGCTGAGAAAATTAAATTTATTGAGTTTATGATGAGTGCAGATGTACTAAGATTCGGAGATTTCGTTACTAAAAGTGGAAGAAACACACCATACTTTGTTAATACAGGTAACTATCGCACAGGTTCACAGATTAGTGCTTTAGGTGAGTTCTATGCCGATGCTATTAAAGAAGTATGTGGCAGTGAATTTGAGGCAATGTTTGGCCCAGCTTACAAGGGTATTCCACTAGCTACAACTACAGCAGGGGCACTAGCTCGTGTTCATGGTATAGACAAGCCTTATTTCTTTAACCGTAAAGAAGAAAAAGACCACGGTGAAGGTGGTTCTCTTGTAGGATATAAGCCACAGGACGGTGATAGAATTATTATTATCGAAGATGTAATTACAGCTGGTACAGCTATTAGAGAAACTGTACCTGTACTTAAAAAAGCTGCAAATGTTACCACAGAGCATATGTTTATCTCTGTTAATCGCTGTGAAGTAGGTGCCAACGGCAAAACTACAGCAGTACAGGATGTTTATGAGGAGTTTGGAATTAAGGTTCACGCTCTAGTAACTGTAAGTGACATACATGAGTACCTAAAGACCAAGCCAGAGTACAAAAGCGTAATGGAACATATGGAAAGATACATGGCAGAGTACTGTGTGCTTTAATTTAACACAAGTACTTTTAGATGTAGCTTTATTTGTATAATAAATTATAATACTATCTTACAGAAGCCTTTAAGGTTATTGTAGGTGAGAGGTGAACTATGATTTTATTTTGGTTGTTTTTAAGCTTTTTTATGATGTTATCATTTCTTAGTGTGCCTTTTGAGGTTGCCCTGATTATATCACCACTTATAGTTTTTGCTTTAATATATCCAAAAATAAAATCACAGGATAAAAAGTAGCCCAGTTTATTAACCCAAACAATAATCCATCTACATATCCCCAGTCAGTGGCAAGGGATATATAGATGGATTTCTTAGTATAGCCAAATAAGTAGAGATGATGGGCTTAGATAACAGATTTTCTACCGTAATCGGTTATGTCTGAGCCTATTTTTTTGTAAAGCTCTGGGACGGTAATCTGATCTTTAGACAGTTTTTTAAGCTCCTTGTCAGTAGCCCCTACAAGCTCTATAAAAATCGAGCTGCCGGTTTTAGATTTAATAGGTTTTACAGTGGTGTCTGCTACAGCAATAAACCCCGTAATAGGGGAGTTGCCAGATACATCTATACCAGCAGTTTGACCTGTGTAGATGTACTGATTAATATCAAAAATTCTACCCTCGTCAAAAACTAATTTAGCAATATACTGTAGTATATCACATAGGTTAATTAGCTCTTGTTGTTCTTTTTTATCCTTACTATTTCCGTTTTTCTTTAGCTTAATGGTGTACTCTAAACCAAATCCACTAAACTCCTTATCCTTGCTTTCTTTCTCAAAAAGCTCAGTAAGGCCAAAAGTTACCAGATGCCAGTAATCCTTACCCTCAAAGATGCTTACTCCACTAAGAGGATTTTCTCCACTGTTGCCCTCATAATTAGCGCAGTGCATATGATCCTCCTGTGAAGGATATACTCTATTAAATTCAGCTAGGATTGCGTCCCAGCCAGAAAGTAGCTCGTTATTTTTACCCATTATTATTACCATGCCTTTCTTAGTAGGTGGCTAAACCCACACCATAAATATAGCTATATCATATCAAATTATGAGAGATAATACAAGTGTAGAGAATAATTCACAAAATATCACCAAAACAATGGCAGATAATGTGATTTTATACTTTATTTATAAAGATTAATATGGTATAATATATACTGTATTGCTACGGTTATTTGACAGTAGCAATTTGAGAATAATTACTTATAATTATCTGAGTTATTAGTAATAGTACTAGCAATAACCATTGGGTTTAATGAGATAAGCAGAAAGGCACGAATATATACATGAGTATAGAAACTTTAAAAGATAGTGATACCATAGCAGCAGAGTTTGCTCTGCAGGTTAATAAATATATAGGGGAGAAATTTATCTCTCCACCTCTTGCATATATACATACATTTGGCTGTCAGCAGAATGTCAGCGATAGCGAGAGAATAAGAGGCATATTAGTATCCCTAGGATATGGCCATACAGAAGATATAAATAATGCTGATTTAATACTATTTAACACCTGTGCCATAAGAGAAGGTGCAGAAACTAAGATTTTCGGCAATGTAGGGGAGCTAAAAAGATTAAAGGCAGAAAAGCCAGATATGATAATCGGCTTATGTGGCTGTATGATACAACAGGAACATATAGTGGAAAAGATTAAAAAAAGCTATCCCTTTGTTACCCTTATCTTTGGTACACAGGTAATACACAACCTACCACAGTTAATGTATAGTGCATTAATAGAAAATGCAAAGGTAATCTCCACCACACAGGATAACGGAAAAATTGCTGAGAACCTACCTACCCACCGACAGGATAGGGTAAGGGGTAATCTTCCTATAATGCAGGGCTGTGATAACTACTGTACCTACTGTATAGTGCCCTATGTAAGAGGCAGAGAACGCAGTAGAGAAAGTGCACAGATTATTAAAGAAGCCAAAGAGTTAATCTCACAGGGATATAAGGAGATTATGCTACTGGGACAGAATGTTAATTCCTATGGTAAAGGCTTAGAGGAGGATATAAACTTCTCACAGCTACTAGAGATGATTAACGATTTAGAAGGGGATTTTATAATTAGATTTATGACCTCACACCCTAAGGACTGTACTAAGGAGCTAATTGATACAATAGCAAGGTGTCCTAAGGTTTGTAGACAGGTTCATCTGCCAGTCCAATCAGGTAATAATGAAATACTTGCTAAGATGAATAGAAAATACACAGTGGAGCAGTATCTAGAGCTAATTAATTACGCTAAAGAAACAGTAGAGGATATAACCTTTACCAGTGATATAATTGTAGGTTTCCCAGGTGAGGATTACAATCAGTTTTTAGATACATTATCCCTAATTGAGCAGGTGGGGTACACCCAGTTATTTACATTTATCTACTCACCTAGACAGGGTACTAAGGCAGCAGAGTATATAGATAATATCCCCCACAAAGAGAAAACCACATGGATGAATAGCCTAATAGCAAAACAGCTAGAGATAACCACAGCCTTTAATAAAAGTCTAATAGGCAAGGAGCTAATGGTGTTAATAGATGGCACCAAGCGCAGTGATAGCAGTGTACTAATAGGCAGAACAGCCCATAGTATACTTGTAGAGGTAGAAGGGGACACCTCATTAATCGGTAATTATGTTAAGGTGCTAGTGACTCAGGCAAAGGGCAGTGGCATTAAGGCAGAATTAATATAAGTTATTAGCAGTTTGCAATTAGCATTGCTAAGGAAATTAAAAGGAGATTTTAAAAATGGATGTAATCACACTTTCAAAAGAACTAGGAAAAGCAATTCAGAAGGATGATCGCTATATTGCTTACACACTAGCTGCACAGGCTAATGAAGATAATGCAGAACTAAAGGGTAAAATCGAGAGATTTAACCAGATTAGAGAAGAGCTAAATGTAGAAGTACAGAAGGCTGAGAAGGATACTGCCCTAGTAGAAAAGCTAAATGGCGAATTTAGAGCAATATATGCTGAAATCGTAGCTATGCCTGGTATGGTTGTATTTAACAATGCTAAAACACAGCTAGACAGCCTAATTAACCATGTTAATGCAATTATCTCTGCAGCGTGTAACGGGGAAGATCCAGAAGCAGTTACTGAAGAAGTAGCTTGTGGTGGTAGCTGTTCCAGCTGTTCAGGTTGCAACTAATTAATTATAATTTATGTAGCAGTTATGGTGGGGGTAAACCCCACTATAGCTAGAAATAGGAGGGACATAATGGCAGGATTATCTCCAATGATGCAGCAGTATTTTGAGATAAAAGAAAATCATAAAGATCATATTCTGTTTTTTCGTCTAGGTGACTTTTACGAAATGTTTTTTGACGACGCAATACTTGCTTCAAAAGAATTAGAGCTTACCTTAACAGGCAGAGAATGTGGACAGGCAGACCGAGCACCTATGTGTGGAGTACCTCACCACAGCTGCGAGGCATATATAGCCAGACTAATTAAAAAAGGCTATAAAGTTGCAATCTGTGATCAGGTAGAGGAAGCAAAACCAGGTAAAGGCGTCGTAAAAAGAGAGGTTGTAAGGGTAATTACCCCTGGAACACTAATCGAGGCTAATATGCTAGAGGAAGGGGAGAATAACTTTATCTCCTCACTATACTACAGCAGTGGCAGTTATGGGCTAGCAGTAGGGGATATCTCCACTGGGGAGGTACAGCTTACCCAGTTTAAAGATGGAGATAACCAGAAGATAAAAAACGAACTGGCAAGATTTTCTCCTAGGGAGATTATATTTAAC
The DNA here is from genome assembly GCA_964369235.1 of uncultured Oscillospiraceae bacterium. Lineage (GTDB taxonomy): Bacteria > Bacillota > Clostridia > Oscillospirales > Ruminococcaceae > CAYJEQ01. The sequence goes on from CAYJEQ010000001.1 coordinate 34,836, forward strand.
GAGGATTTTCTATCACAGAAAGAAGTAGGGGCTTTTATTAAAGACCGTATCCCTTGTAGTGGTGAGGTTGTGGTAAAGGACGAGTACCAAGCAGTGGAAATCACCCAGCTGGTGCTAAAGGCTTTTGGCAGTGAGGGTCTGTCACAGATTGAGGCAGTGGAGGAATTTTCCCTAGCGAAAAATGCCCTAAAGGGATTATTTATCTATATAGGAAAAACCCAAAAATCAGCGCCTAATAGACTAAATACTCTCTATATATACAGTGAAAATCAGTATATGCACCTAGATGCTACAGCTAGAAGAAATCTAGAGCTTACTGAAACCATGATGAGCAAGGAGAAAAAAGGCTCACTATTATGGGTAATTGATAAGACTAAAACCCCTATGGGGAAAAGATTAATGAAGGCAAATCTTGAGAAACCTTTAGTTAATCCTACAGTGATAAACAAGCGACTTAATGCAGTTGAGGAGCTTTATAATAATCCAATATTAATGGATGATATATCCGTAGAGCTTTCCAGTGTACAGGATATGGAAAGACTAATGACAAGGATACTCCACCCATCATCTAACCCGAGGGAGCTTAAAGCCTTAGAGAACTCAGCAAAGAAATTACCAGCTATTAAATCGGTAATTAGTAGCTGTAACTCAGCTTTTTTAAAGGAAGTTTACACAGGTATTGACACCCTAGAGGATATAGCACAGTTAATAGAAATATCCATTGATGATGACACACCTATAGCTTTAAAAGATGGCGATGTAATTAAAACAGGCTATAATCCAGAGCTTGACCAGTTAAGGGATATTGCAAGAAATGCCCAAGGACTACTGGCTCAGATAGAGCTAGAGGAAAAAGAAAAAACCTCTATAAAAAACCTAAAGATAGGATATAACAAGGTTTTTGGTTACTATATCGAGCTATCAAAAAGTAATATGGCAAGTGCCCCAGACTACTATATAAGAAAGCAAACCCTAGCTAACTGTGAAAGATATATAACCCCAGAGCTTAAAGAGCTAGAGGAGAAGATACTAACAGCAGAGCAAAACCTAAAAGTAGTGGAGCAAAGGCTATTTGATCAGATAAAATCAGCAGTATCAGCAAATCTTGACCGAGTATCAAAAACTGCCACAGCAATAGCGAAACTAGACTTTTATCTATCATTAGCTGTGGTGGCACAGCGTATGGACTACAGCCGACCTGTAGTTAATATGGGAGATAGTATTATAATAAAAGAAGGTAGACATCCAGTAGTTGAGGCAATATCCTCACTGCCCTTTGTGGCTAATGATCTCTACCTAAATAATAAACAAAATCAGGTGGCAGTAATTACAGGGCCTAATATGGCTGGTAAGTCTACCTATATGCGTCAAACTGCCCTAATTGTGCTACTGGCACAGATAGGCTCCTTTGTGCCTGCTAAACAGGCAGAAATCGGCGTAGTAGATGGGATATTTACCCGAGTAGGTGCTTCTGATGATCTGTCTACAGGACAGTCTACCTTTATGGTGGAGATGAACGAAGTGGCACATATACTAAAAAACGCCACAGCAAAAAGTCTGCTTATCCTAGATGAAATAGGCAGAGGTACATCTACCTATGATGGCATGAGTATAGCAAGGGCTGTAATAGAGTATCTGTGTAGTAACAAAAAAATCATGGCAAAAACACTTTTTGCTACCCATTACCATGAGTTAGTGGAGTTAGAAAGTAGATTTGACATGGTGAAAAACTACCACATTGCAGCTAAAAAAACCAAAGATGATATAGTGTTTTTAAGAAAGATTGTAGAAGGTGGTACCGACGATAGTTATGGTATTGAGGTATCAAAACTAGCAGGTATTCCAGAGTGGATTATCAGGCGTGCCTACAGTATACTAGAAGAACTAGAAGCAAAGGACAATGGCCCAAAACCTGTGGTAAAACCACAGCTTACAGAGGAGCAAACCTCCTTTAGCTCTAATAATCAAGATGAGATAGTGTCCCAGCTAAAAAAGCTAGATATAAACTCACTTTCTCCTATAGAAGCACTAAATACTTTATATCAGCTTAAAAAACTAACCGACTAATTATGCAATATTTAAGGATGGACTAATTAATGGGGAAAATCAAGGTACTGGATAAACAGGTTGCAGAACTAATTGCAGCAGGTGAGGTTATCGAACGCCCAGCCTCTATAGTAAAAGAACTAGTGGAAAATGCCATTGATGCAGGGGCTAGTAAGATAACTGTAGAGATTAAAGGTGGAGGAATTAAATATATTAGAGTAACCGATGACGGCATAGGAATAGAACCTGAGGATCTAGACACTGCCTTTATTCGTCATGCTACTAGTAAGGTAACCACCAAGGAAGATCTTGAAGCAATACTGACCTTCGGCTTTAGAGGGGAGGCACTGCCTTCCATAGCTGCTATGGCTAGGGTGGAGGTGCTAACTAGAACTGCCACATCTTCTATAGGTAGTAGATATGTAATCGAAGGCTCGGACAAAGGCACTCTCTATCCAGAAGGTTGCCCTCAGGGAACAAGTTTTATTGTGAGAGATGTGTTTTTTAACACACCAGCAAGACTTAAATTCCTTAAGAAAGACAGCTATGAAGGTAGTAATATTCAGGTGCTTTTAGAGCGTCTTGCCCTAGTTAATTGTGGTATATCATTTAAGCTAATTAGAGAAGGTGAAGTGGTGCTGTCCACCCCAGGAAATGGGGATCTTAAATCAGCTATTCACTGTACCCTAGGTAGGGATTTTGCTAAGGATTTAATCAAGGTGGACTATAGCAGTAGTGGACTTAAGGTAGAGGGGTATATTACAGCACCTACTAGCTCAAGAGCAACTAGAGCTATGGAAAACTTCTATATAAATAACCGATTTATCAAAAGTAAAACCTGTATTGCCGCACTGGAAGAATCCTACAAAGGACAGGTGATGACAGGGAGATTTCCGGGATCAGTGCTTAACATTACCATACCAGCAAATACAGTTGATGTTAATGTTCACCCAGCTAAAACAGAGGTGAGATTTTCTGATGAAGTAGGGGTGTATACCCTTGTGTACACAGGTTGTAAAACAGCTTTAGAAAATCATGCAAGGGAAAGCACCCTAAGAACACAGCCTCAGCAAAGCCCAGTGAAACCTAATACAATTTCTCCATTTGCACTAAAGGACTTTGACCATAAGGACAGCCAGTATTCCTTTAATGATAAGCTTTATAAACCAAAGGAACAGCCACCAGCTACAGCAAACCCAAGTGTAACTAAGGCAGTGGATAATGACATTATTCCACAGAAAAAACCTGTAGAAAATGCTATAAATAATAATATTAACACTGTTAAAACCACTAATATTACTAGTATTGACACCACAAGAACTGAGCCTAATAATAGATTAAATACCAGTAGTGCCCCTTATAATAAATCAGTGGAAAAACAGCCATACAACCCTATTACAGAGCTACTATCCACTGCAAAACCAGTAATAAGTGAAAGTCCCATTGCTACAATGGAATTACCGGAAAAACCTAAGGCTCAGCAGATGGAAGCTACTGAAACTGGAATTTATGAAACAGTAGAAATTGCAGTGCCTGTAACCGAGAAACAGGAAGATATCAGAGTAATAGGACAGCTTTTTGAAACATATATTATGGTGGAAAAAGCAAACACTATGATACTAATAGATAAACATGCAGCCCATGAAAGTCTACTGTATAATAGACTTAAAGAGGAAAAAGACATAGACTCACAACAACTTCTAATGGCTATCACTGTACACCTTACAAACAAAGAGATTTTGATTGTAGAGGAATATAAGGATATGCTAGAAGATGTTGGGATATATGTAGATATAATATCAGCTACAGCCCTACTGCTAAGGGCAGTACCTACTATGATTTCTCCAGAAGAAGGGGTAGAGGTGGTAAAAGAGCTGGTGTCAAAACCTATAAGAAAAGAATTTCTACCTAAGATAATAGATGATTTGTACCATTCTATAGCTTGTAGAGCAGCAATAAAAGCCCATGACATAACCCCTAAGCAGGAGATGGAGTTTATCACTAATATAGTAAGAAACAATCACAGCGTAAGCTACTGCCCCCACGGTAGACCTGTTATGGTAGAGTTTACAAAAAACAAGATTGAAAGGATGTTTGGAAGAAATGGATAAAATCCAGCAGATACCACTGATAGCAATAGTTGGCCCTACTGCTTCTGGGAAAACTAAACTTGCAGTAGAGATGGCGAAAAAATTCGGTGGTGAGGTAATATCCGCTGATTCCATGCAGATATACAAATACATGTCCATAGGCACAGCAAAGCCTACAGTAGAGGAGATGGAGGGAATACCTCATCATCTAATAGATTTCTTAGATCCAGATGATAGCTTTAGTGTGGCTCAGTATTGTAACCTAGCTAAGGAGAAGATTGCAGAGATAGTAAGTCGTGGTAAACTACCTATTATAGCTGGAGGAACAGGGCTTTATATTAATTCTCTGCTGGAGAATGTAGCCTTTTCTAATATTGGGGAAGATAAAGAAATTAGAGATGAGCTATATGAATACGCAAGAGTTCATGGCAATGAGAAGCTTTTTGATATGCTAATGGACATAGATCCAGAAATAACAAAAATCATGCACTATAATAACCTGCCTAGAGTGGTAAGAGCCATAGAGATATACCGACTTACTGGTAAAACTATGAGCTGGCATGTAGAAAACTCCAAAACTATCCCCTCTCAGTACAATAGCTTAATAATTGGGCTAACCTACGAAGATCGACAGAAACTTTATGATAGAATTAATCTAAGGGTTGGCATAATGGTAGAAGATGGACTGCTAGAGGAAGCCAAGGAGCTTTTTGAGGGTAAATTTAGTGGCACCGCCAAGCAGGCAATAGGCTATAAAGAGTTAAAGGGATATTTCTTTGATGATACAGCTTTAGAAGATTGTTTGGATAAGGTAAGGATGGAATCTAGAAGATATGCTAAAAGACAGCTAACATGGTTTAGAAGAAATGAAGCGATTAACTGGATATACATGGACAAGATAGCTGATAGCAGTGAAGCTATAGCACAGGCATCAGCATTAATAGAAAATCACCTACAAGGGTAAAATAAAAAGAATGAGCAGTGGTTTAAGTTTGAAAATGAAATTTTCAAACCGCAAGTTTTGATGCTTTCCACTGGGAGGGAGTGGAATTTTGCTAATGCCAGTTTACTGTCAATGCAAAATAGCCTAAAACATTGCAAACTAAGAGAAAGGCATGGTCATAACTATGAAAAGTAAAGCTATTCGCATGTTGATATTTCTTTTATCACTGCTATTTGTATCCTATGGAGTTATTGAGATAGTATCAAGAATAGAGTCCCCATACACAACAGAACCAGCACTGCTTTATGAGATATCTGATACAGAGATATTAACAGGAGTTTATGTCCGTGATGAGAAGGCGATATCGGAAAGATCCACAGGAGTGGTAATGTATCCTAAAGCAGATGGCTCAAGGGTAACACCAGGGGAAGTTATTGCCTATGGATTTGACAGCAGTAGTGATATAATTGCACAACAGGATATAGAGAATTTAACCGCAGTTATTGAAAGCTTAGAACAAGTGGTTAGTAGTGGTGCAGTAATGGGTGCTAATACTACCCAGTTAAATAATGAGATATTTAATAGCCTAGCAACTATAAAATATCAGTCTGACAGTGGACTGATGGAAGAGTACCATGAGGATGCTTTAGACCTGAATTCACAGCTTGCAAAAAAATCCCTTCAACTACAGGAGGGAGATAATATTGTAACAACAATTAATAATTATAAGAATCTATGTACACAGCTAGAAACAAAGGTATCCAGCTGGGATAAGAGCTACTATAGTAGTGATACAGGATATTTTGTGGCAGGTAGTGATGGGCTTGAGGATAGTATTACTACAGATAATATCTATAATTTTACAGTAGCTGAAATCAGGGATATCCTTACTACCACCCCAGATAAAATAGATAATATAGGTAGAATAGTAATGAGTCATAACTGGGATATACTTGCACCTGTAAACGAAGATAATATTAATAAATTCACTATTGGTGGGGTAATTGAGGTAGATTTTCTAGCAGAGGATATATTTGGTATTCCAGCAGTTGTAAGTGATATTGTAGAGGATGAAAATGGGGAAAGCTATGTAATTCTTAGCTGTAACTATGTATATGATAAGTTAATATCCCAGCGTTCTGGTGAGATAAGGGTGCATTTTACAAATTATGAAGGTATTAGAATTTCTACCCAGTCCATAAGATTTTTAGATGGGGTAAGAGGAGTATATTTAATAAAAAATAATACTATACAATTTAAGCCTATTGATGTAATCTATAATGGAGAAGGATTTGCTTTAGTAAGTACCATAACCTCTGATACAAATACATTAGCTAAATATGACAATGTAGTAACCGAAGGGGCTGATTTATATGATGGAAAGAAGATACAAACATATAACAGATAATATTAATAGAATAAATGAGCAGATTAATGAGGCAGTCCTTAAATATTCTCGCACTCCAGAAGATGTAACTCTAATGGCAATAACAAAAACCCGAACAGTAGAAGAGGTAAATGTAGCTATAGAGTCAGGTATAAAGCTAATAGGGGAGAATAAGGTACAGGAATTAGTCTTAAGACAGGATGGGTATAAAAATTCACCACCTATACATTTTGTAGGACATCTACAGAGTAATAAGGCTAAGCAGTTAATTAACCGAGTTAGTATGATACATTCGGTAGATAGTTTTAAGCTAGGAAATGTGATAAACAACCTATCCTTGCAAAATGATAAAATAATGGATGTATTAATTGAGGTTAATATCGGTGGAGAAGGCAGCAAGCATGGTGTGGACAAAACACAGGTAATCCCACTTGTAGAGGAGCTATCCACACTTAAAAACATTAGGATAAAAGGTCTTATGACCATACCACCAATAGCAGAGGATTACATGACAGAAAAATATTTTTATGAAATGAGGCAACTATTTGTTGACATATCATATAAAAAAATGGATAATATTATTATGGATACATTGTCCATGGGTATGTCTGATGATTTTCATCTAGCGATTAAGCATGGATCTAATATAGTTAGAATAGGTACTGCTATCTTTGGTAGCAGGTACTAATATAATAAAAAAGAAATTATTTTGAGGAGGATACCTAATATGATGGATAAATTTAAAAAGCTTATGGGTGTACCAAGTGACGAGGAAGATTATGATTATGAAGACGAAGTAGGTCTAGATCAGGATGATGTGGACTTTATGTCAAAAAACGACTACGATGCTCAGCAGCCAAGAGGCAGAAGCAATAAGGTGTTAAACATTGCTACTACAACTCAGCTACAGGTGGTTTTAGTTAAACCAGAAGAGTATGAAGAAGCAAGAGCAATTGGTGATCATCTAAACAAGAAATGTACAGTAGTATTAAACCTAGAATCAGCAAACAGAGAAACAGCAAGAAGACTACTTGACTTTTTAAGTGGCGTTGCCTATGCTAATAACGGCAACCTAAAGAAGGTTGCAAATAGTACATATATCATCACTCCATACAATGTAGGATTTACAGGTGATATTATTGATGAGCTAGAGAATAATGGTGTGTTTATCTAATGTCATTTAATCTAGGTAATCTGCAGGAAGAAGAGAAAAAATTTCTTGCAAAGATGGAGGATGTTTTTTCCTCAGTAAGAAGAAAGAATATCTTAAAATACACAGCCTTTTTAAATGAAAGACAACAAGTTCTGTGCCAAATACTATCCCAGCAAAATAGGGATCAATCTATCTCAGCCTTTGGTGGATATGATGGTGCAGAGCGTGTTGTTATTTGTGTTATGGCTGACTATGATTCACCTGAGTTTTTAGAGTTTCCCATAGTGCCTATAACTATTAAATACCGTAAACAGGATAGCCTGTCCCATAGGGATTTTTTAGGAGCGCTGATGAATCTAAGAATTACAAGAGAATCAATAGGAGACATACTAGTGTCAGAGGGGGGAGCAGTATTATTTGTAAGTTCTGCAGTAGCCCCAATAATATTAGACGAAATAGTAAAAATCGGCAGGGTAGGGGTTGAATGCATTAGGGGTATTACCATACCACTGCCACCAAACCACGAATTTAAAGAAATAAGCGACACAGTGGCAAGTCTTAGACTTGACTGTGTAGTAGCCTCAGGGTATAATTTAAGCCGAGAAAAGGCTGCTAATTTAATAAGAAGTGGACAGGTTGTAGTTAATTCTATTAACTGTGAGAATGTATCACAAATAGTATCTAAGGGAGATAAGATTTCTGCCAAAGGATACGGTAAGTTTTTGCTTGAGGACATAGGTGGACTTAGTAAAAAAGGCAAAACCTATATAACAATGAAGAAATATATCTAGCAGTGGGTAATAAATAACTACTACACTGCCAGTGTTTTTTATAGATTTTTGGAAGGATGGAATATAATTATGATTACACCAGGAGAAATTACCCAGAAGAAATTTGACAAAGGTATTAGTGGATATAAGCAGGAGGCAGTTGATAGTTATCTAGAGTCAGTTGCTAATGAGATGCAAAAACTTATTAACGATAAAAAAGATCTAGAATCTAAGATTACCATGCTTACAGAAAAACTAGATGAGTACAGAAATGATGAAGACAGTCTAAGAACTGCACTTCTTAGCGCACAGAAGCTAGGTGATAGCGTAGTTAAGGAAGCTAAAACTAAGGCTGATGCAATTCTATACGATGCAAGCGTTAGAAGTGAGAAGATGGTGGAAAGTGCTCAGAAGCATATTGAGAAAGAGCGTCAGACACTAATAAGCCTACAAAAAGAGGTATCAAGCTTTAGATCTAAGCTAATGTCAATATACAAAGGCCATATTGAGATGATTAGTAAGCTACCAACCTTTGGGGATGTGCAGCAGGGTATGGAACAGCCAGTAGCCCCAGCAGCAGATGCAACTATTGAGATTTCTAAGGAAGAGCTAGAAAGACAGAAAAAGCGTCAAGAGATGCAGGAACTAGCAGCAGAGATGGAAGGCAGAGCACCAGCTTCTAAAGATATCGAGGAAGAAGAGGAGCTAGTAGCAGAACAGCAGGAAGAACTAGTAGAGCTAGATGCTATTAATGACAATGATCAGATAGAAGATGTACTAGAAGACGATACAGAACCTGCTACTAACGAAGAGAAATCTTCCAGATTTGGGCCAATGAAGTTTGGTGATGGATATAATATTAGAGGCTAGGGTTACAATTAGTCACGACTAAGGAATAAAACTTAGTGGATACAGTTGACTTTTTATAGGAATAGTGACATAATTATAGTTTAGGATTAAAATAATCAATATTAACTCGGAGGTTATCTACAGATGGATTATAACAGCACATTAAACCTTCCACAGACAGAGTTTTCCATGAAGGCAGCGCTGCCTCAGCGTGAACCTGATATGGTAAAATCATGGGAAGAAAACAGAAGATACTACAAGATGATAGAAAAAAATGAGGGTAAACCACTATATGTACTACATGATGGACCTCCATATGCAAATGGAGATATCCACCTAGGTACTGCACTAAATAAATCCCTTAAAGATATTATAGTTCGCTCTAAGAATATGAGTGGATTTAAATCCCCATACATTCCAGGCTGGGATACTCATGGTCTACCAATCGAGCTTAAAGCTCTTAAAAAAGTTGGGGTAGAATCTGATATTGATCCTGTTGAGCTGAGAAAGCACTGTAAGGAGTTTGCTCTTTACTATATGGAAAACCAGAAAAACCAGTTTAAGCGTCTAGGTGTACTAGGTGACTTTGATAATCCATATCTAACATTGCGTCCTGAGTTTGAAGCAAAGCAGATTGAGATTTTTGGTGAGATGGCTAAGAAGGGCTATATCTACAAAGGTTTAAAGCCGGTATACTGGTGTGCTGAATGTGGAACGGCTCTAGCAGAAGCAGAGATTGAATACGCAGAAGATCCATGTTACTCCATCTATGTTAAATTCCCAGTTAAGGAAGATAAAGATGGGGTAGTAGCAGGACTAGGTGTAGATTTAGCTAAAACATCTGTTGTAATTTGGACAACAACTACATGGACACTACCAGGGAATGTGGCTATCTGCCTAGGTCCTGATTTTGAGTACTGTGCTGTTAAGGTTAATGATGAGTACCTAATTATGGCTAAGGAGCTTGTTAAAGCTACTATGGAAGCTGCTAAAATCGAAGAATACGAAATACTAGGAAGCTGTACAGGTGCAGACCTAGAGAGAGTTGCTTGTCGCCATCCATTCCTAGAGAGAAATTCCCTAGTTATAGTTGGTAATCATGTAACGCTAGAAAGTGGTACAGGTTGTGTTCATACAGCGCCAGGCCATGGTGTTGATGACTTTGATGTTGTAACAAATAACTACCCAGAGCTACCAGTTATCGTTCCTGTAGATAATGCAGGTAAGATGACCGAGCTTGCTGGTGCCTCTGCTGGTATGACAACTACAGAAGCAGGTAGAGCAATTGCTAAGGATCTTGCTGACAGTGGTATGCTACTGGCAACTAATAGAATTATCCACCAGTACCCACACTGTTGGAGATGTAAAAATCCTATATTATTTAGAGCAACAGAACAGTGGTTCTGCTCTGTAGATGGATTTAAAGATCAAGCTGTAGAAGCTATTAAAGAAGTAGAGTGGATTCCAGGCTGGGGACAGGATAGAATGATTTCCATGGTTGTAGATAGAAAAGACTGGTGTATCTCTCGTCAGAGAACATGGGGTGTGCCAATTCCAGTATTCTACTGTACTGATTGTGGTAAATACCATATTGATGACAGCACAATAAAGGCTGTATCTGAGCTATTTAGAGCAGAGGGTTCTGATGCTTGGTACATTAAATCAGCTAAGGAAATCCTACCAGAAGGCACAACCTGCCCAAGTTGTAGTGGTGGTAACTTTACTAAGGAAACCGACATTATGGATGTATGGTTTGACTCTGGGGTATCCCATGGTGCTGTACTAGAAGAGAGAGATGGCGTAGAATGGCCATGCGACCTATATCTAGAGGGTGCTGACCAGTATAGAGGTTGGTTCCAGTCCTCACTGCTAACATCTGTAGCATGGAGAGGCAGAGCACCTTACAAGGCTGTTTGTACTCATGGTTGGGTAGTAGATGGCGAAGGTAAGAAGATGAGTAAGTCCCTAGGAAATGGTATCCTTGCAGAGGAAATCGTAGACGGTTACGGTGCAGATATACTAAGACTATGGGTAGCTTCCTCTGACTACCATGCAGATATCCGTATTTCTAAGGATATTCTAAAACAGCTTTCTGAAGTTTACAGAAAGATTAGAAATACAGCAAGATATATCCTAGGTAACCTAAATGACTTTAACCCAGATACAGATATGGTATCAGCAGATCAGCTTATGGAAGAAGATAGATGGGCTATTGCAAGAATAGAAGCACTTACTGCTAAAGTTCGTGGTCACTATGATGCCTTTGACTTCCACCTAATCTACCATGGTATCCATAACTTCTGTACAGTTGATATGTCTAACTTCTACCTAGATATAATTAAGGATAGACTATATGCAGAGGGAACAACTTCTGTAGAGAGAAGAGCAGCACAGACTGCAATTTACAAAATTCTAGTAGATCTAACACTGTTAATTACACCTATACTAGTATTTACCTCAGAGGAAATCTGGGCAAATATACCACAGTCTAAAAACTATGATCCAGAAGCAGCAATCTTTAATGATATGCCAGCAGGCAGCACTGAGTCTGATACAGAGTTTATGGCTAAGTGGGAGCAGATTAGAGCAATCAGAAATGATGTTAACAAGGCTCTTGAGCTTGCTCGTGGTGAGAAGCTAATCGGTAAATCACTAGAAGCTAAGGTTACTCTACACTGTACAGGTGAGCTTTATGACTTTGTTAAGAGCTTAGGTAACATAGCAGCTACAGCATTTATCGTTTCTCAGGTTGAGATTACAGGTGAGGGCGAAGGAAGCCATAAGGGCGAAGTGGAAGGCCTATCCGTATCCATCTCCAAAGCAGAAGGCGAAAAATGTGAGCGCTGCTGGAAATATGATACATCTGTAGGTACTAACGAAACCCATCCAACACTGTGTGGCAGATGCGCATCAGTAGTTGAGGGCAAATAATATAATGTGATTAATCCCCCAATCCATCGGATTTACAAAGATGGTTGGGGGATTAAATTATGGTTAATTACAGATAGACAGGGAAATATAGCTAGGGATAATTTTATCTAGTAGTTATTATAAAACCTAAATTGTTCACAGCCTATTATTTGACATTCTGCCCTATATTATATATACTATAAGTGTAAAATTTATTATAAGTGAGGAATTTTTTAAATGGCAATAGGACTTTTTATCTTTGCTGTGGCAGCACTGATAGCAATAGATCAGTATATAAAAATTTGGGCAATAAATGACCTTATGCCCATTCACTCTATGGAGGTTATTCCAGGTCTACTTGACTTTACATATGTAGAGAACTATGGAGCAGCTTTTGGGATATTTCAGGGGAATAAACTTTTCCTAGTAGGATTTACTAGTATAGTGCTAATAGGGCTGGTGGTATTACTGGCAAAAGGTTATTTTAAAGGTAAGATAGTAACTACAGCAATAACCCTTATTATTGCTGGAGGAATAGGTAATCTAATAGACAGAGTAAGACTGGGATATGTGGTGGATTATCTGGATATAAGCCCACTATTTTCCTACCCGGTGTTTAATTTTGCAGATTGCTGTGTGGTAATAGGTACGATAATATTTGGATTTTATATAGTTTTCCTAGAGGAAAAGATGGATACAAAGGTGGGGAAAACAGATGAGCAGTAATATTATAAATCTAGTAGTAGAGCTAGAAGAAGTAGGGGAGCGTATTGATAAATACCTCAGTAAATATATTGATACAATATCCCGTTCAGCAGTACAGAAGCTATGTGACGATGGCATGGTTTTAGTATCAGGCAAGGTTGTGGCAAAAAACTACAAAATGCGAAATCAAGACAATGTACAGGTTACTATCCCAGAGGCTAAGGAATTAGACTTAATACCACAGGATATTCCCATTGATATAGTATATGAAGATGAGTGGCTACTGGTAGTTAATAAACCTAAGGGAATGGTGGTACACCCAGCCCCAGGTAACCCAGACCAAACACTGGTAAATGCACTGCTCCACCACTGTAAAGGTCGATTATCCTCTATTAATGGGGTAATTCGTCCAGGGATAGTTCATCGTATAGATAAGGATACCAGTGGACTGTTAGTAGTAGCAAAAAATGACATGGCTCATATATCCCTGTCAGAACAGATTAAATCCCATAGCTTTGACCGATACTATCATGCAGTGGTATATGGCAATGTAAAGCATGAAGAGGGACAGGTTGACGCACCAATAGGCAGACATCCTAACGACCGTAAAAAGATGTGTATAACCGATAAAAACAGCCGAGAAGCCACCACATATTATGAGGTGGTAGCAAGATATGATGGATTTACCCATCTAAGACTTAAGCTTAAAACAGGTAGAACTCATCAGATTAGAGTTCATATGGAGCATATCCATCACCCTGTGGCTGGGGACGCAGTATATAGCTTTAAAAAGCCGCTGCCAGCCCTAATGGGACAGTGTCTACATGCCCAAAGCATAGGCTTTATACATCCACATACAGGGGAAGAGATGTATTTTGAAACAGAACTGCCAGCATATTTTCAGACTTTTCTAGATAAACAAAAGTTAATAGACTAATATAATAATTAGTTTCACTACGAAAGGATGGGTTTAATATGAAATTACAGGATATATATTTATTTTCAGACATAGACGGAACCTTATACAGCCTAGACACAGACATAATACAGGAAAATATTCGAGCAGTAACCAGATTTATGGAAGCAGGGGGGAATTTTGCCCTTGCTACAGGTCGAGGTGTTAAAAGAGCACGAACTATAGCAGAAAAGCTAAAGGTAAACACTGCCTGCATAGTAAACAATGGGGCAGCTATCTATGATTACAACAAGGAAGGTTATCTGTATGAGATATACCTACCAAAGAATGCTGAGAGCTATCTTGCAGAGATAATGAAAGAATATCCAAATGTTTCCCCAGCAGCTATCTGCCATGAAGGTGGCTATATATTTAGTTATATAGATGATGAGCTTGTAATCCTAAGAGATGAGGGCAAATCCATAGCTGAGATCCTTAGAACAGCCTTTAGAATAGTATTTACCGTTCCTGAGGATATGTGTAGTGAAATACTGGAGTTTATGAATAGCAGAGGCTATCCTGATGTAGATTTTACAAGTTCTGATACCTTCTACATTGATATGATAGCTAAAGGCAATAGCAAAGGCAGTGCTTTAAAGAGATTTTGTAAAGTTAAAGGTATAGATATTGAGCAAACAGCAGCTATAGGGGATTATTACAATGACCTAGAGCTACTACAAACTGCCCACTATTCATGTGCAGTAAACAGCGCCCCAGAGGATATTAAAGCTGCAGTAAAGTATATATCCTGTGATTTTGCTGATGGTGCTGTAGCTGATTTTATCAAGTATCTTGAGGAAATGTGTGAGTAGCCCTTATAATATATATGGTAATGGAGATTATTATGGAAGATAATAAACAAAGTCAACCAGAAGATGTTAACCATAAGCTATCGGACAGAGATATATTAAAGATAATAATAGTAATGACAGTGGTTTTCTGTATGGTGGTAGTGGCCTTTAATGTGTATATCCACAGAATAGTGCCTATACCTACAGTAGAGGTAATTCAAAACAGCAGTCAGGTGGTTTTATCAGAGGATTTACAGGATTATCTTATAACAGAAAAACTAAGTATAAACCTAAATACAGCCACAAGAGAAGACCTAATGCAGATATCAGGAATAGGTGAAGTTCTAGCAGATAATATAGTAACCTATCGTGAAACACATGGGGAATTTACTCAAATTTCACAGCTTTTATCGGTGGATAGAATAGGGGAAGCAACCTTAGAGAAGATTAAACCTTATTTATATCTATCGTAAAAATAAACAAATATTATATATATATTAATTTTTATATATAATATATGTCTAAAAAATGCGACAATTTAGTAACAAAAAGGCTACAGTTGTATTAAATGCCTTTAAATTGCTTCAAAATTATGGTACAATTCTTAAGTCAGCCGATATTGTATAGTAAATTTTATGGAGGCATGAAATGAATAAAAAGATACTTGAAATACCACTGTATATAAAAACAGCTATTAAGCTAATAGCTATTATGTCACTTATAGCTTTTGATATTAGCAAACTGCCAACTCCAGTTATGCTACTGTCCATAGGGCTAATGGCATATGGATTAATTACAGCTATAATGACACATACTAAGAAAAGCTCTGTTAAGCTTCTTAACAGATACTTTATTGCAGAAACAGTAATCACAATAATAAATGTTGTATTCCTATCTTCCTTTACTTCTGTATCCTTAGGGGTAATAGATGTAGTGGCAGCAGGTAGTGTGCTAGATATTGTAATTACAGCTTCTCTAGTGGTATATGGAGTTAAGCAGCATAGATATGCTGTAATAACACCTAAAAAATCACAGCCAGCAAAACCTGCTAAGATTAACCTAGCAGAAACTTTATCTGTAAAGGTACCAAAACTAGAAAATCTAGAAGAAAACTTTCAGATAAGATAGCATTTAATATTAATAAAGTATAAGGTATTCCACTGATAATAAAATGGAATACCTTATTTTTTATATCCATTAATTGTTGGGGTAAAATTTGCTATAGAACTTTTTTATGAAATGTATGAAATTTTAAGGTGAAAATCTAGGATTTTCTATCTTATAATGTGGCGAAGCCACTCCAACACTATTCACTATTACCCAGCCAATGTAATTGGGTGTATTAACTATTCACTTATAACCCACTCCGACGACGACCTCGCCACCTCTCCCATAGGGAGAGGCTTTGTGGGGATTATTTATATTAATATAGGGCGTGTTCTCTGGTTTGTAGCCAAAGAACACACCCTATAAGTAATTATATGGGGATTACTGTGGTTTTTTGCTTTCTAGTCTTGCCATAAATTTTTCTTCATTTACGATAAATCTAGTATGGGTTCCCTCACCAATAAGTCCAGCTTCATCATGAGCAGTAACGGTAAAATCAACCTTCTTATCAGTTGCAGCAGTAATAGTAGCTGTTGCCTTTACTGTACAACCTATTGGAGTAGCAGCCACATGGCTAGTAGCAATGTATCCACCTACTGAGGTAAAACCTTCCTGTAAATCAGGACCGATACAAGCTGCTGCAGCACCCTCCATTAAAGCTACCATCATAGGGGTAGCAAATACATCAACTAAACCACTGCCAATAGCAGAAGCAACATTAGTCTTATCTACTACAGTTTCTATAGTATGTGTTTTTCCAATTTCCATCTTATAACCATCCTTTCAGTATTTTGTAATAATTATACAATTTTTTATACTATATTGCAATGGTTAAATAATCATATTTCATAACTAACTGTATTCCTTAAGGGTGATTTCATGGTTTTCTACATCACATATGATTTTACTGCTTTTGATAGTGGTGCTACTTAGTATTAAATCTGCCAGTTTATCCTCAATCTCCCTTTGGATTTTTCGCCTTATAGGTCTTGCACCATAACCCTCATTACTGACTTCTTTAGCAATATACTCCACAACCTTAGGTGTATAACTAAAATCTAAACTAAGCTCCACTGCTTGTTTCTCTAGCCCAGCTAGTAGTTTCTCAGTTATTTTTTCCATAACATCGGCAGTAAGCTGATGAAATACCACAATATCATCAACCCTATTTAAAAACTCAGGCTTAAAGGCTGATTTTAACTCTTTAATAATTTGCTCCTGTATATTCTTGTGGTGGCGCTGGCTATCTTCCTCTTTGTAAAATCCTGTGGACTTTTTCTGGGTAATAAGCTTAGCTCCTATATTAGAGGTCATTATTATAACCGACTGCTTAAAACTAACCTGACGGCCTTTAGAATCGCTTACAACACCATCTTCCAGTATCTGTAGCATAATATTGAGTATTTCTGGGTGAGCTTTTTCAATCTCATCAAAAAGCACCACACTATAGGGTTTTCTTCGAATTTTCTCTGTAAGTCCACCACCATCTTCATAACCTACATAGCCAGGAGGGGAGCCAATTAGCTTGGATAGATCCTGCTTTTCCATATATTCTGACATATCAAGTCTTATAAGAGATTTCTCACTGCCAAAAAGCTCCCTTGTTAGCACCTTACAAAGCTGGGTTTTACCCACCCCTGTAGGCCCTAAAAATATAAAAGATCCTATAGGTCGTTCACTGCTTTTAAGGCCGACTCTACTGCGCTTTATAGCTTTGGAAATAGTGGAGATAGCCACATCTTGACCTATGATATTATCCTTTAGACAGTTTTCTAAATTTAACAGTTTGCTACTTTGGTCGGTGGTTATTTCCCCAAGCTCTATACCTGTAATCTCAGAAATAATCTGTGATATATGGTCACAGGTAAGGGTTTCTTTCTCTATTTCTTCTATAGAAGTATCACAGTTAATCCGTGAGCTTAAGTCCTTTTTAATTATTAGTTCCTGATCTCGGTAGCTTGCTGCACTTTCAAAATCCTGATTGTTAATAGCTCTTTCTTTCTCTAGCTGTATCTGCCTTAAATCCTCCTCTAAAATCCTAAGATCTGTAGGCAGATGGGCTGATTTAAGCCGTAACTTTGAGGCAGCTTCGTCAAGTATATCTATAGCTTTGTCAGGTAGAAACCTATCCTGAACATATCTTTGTGATAACTCCACTGCTGAGGTTATAGCCTTATCATCAATATTTATACGATGATGTTGTTCGTATTTAGATTTTATACCTTTAAGTATTAATATTGCATCTTCTATAGATGGTTCTTCAACCATAATAGGCTGAAATCTACGCTCTAATGCTCCATCTTTCTCAATATTCTTACGGTACTCATCTATAGTAGTAGCCCCTAAAATCTGTAGCTCACCTCGGGCTAGCTGAGGTTTTAAGATATTAGCTGCGTCCACAGCACCTTCGGCAGCTCCTATACCCATAATATTGTGTATTTCATCAATAAATAAGATTACATTACCAGCAGAGATAACTTCATTAACTACAGTTTTTATCCTTTCCTCAAAATCCCCTCTGTATTTAGTGCCAGCTACCATTGCAGGCAAATCTAGGGATACTACCCTTTTTTCTTTTAGCTGAGGAGTTACATCTCCACTGGATATACGCTGAGCTAATCCCTCTGCTATGGCTGTTTTACCAACACCGGCTTCCCCTAATAAACAGGGGTTGTTTTTACTGCGACGGGATAGAATCTGCACTACTCGGTTAATCTCCTCCTGTCTACCAATAACAGGATCCAGTCTTCCTTCATTTGCCATTGTAGTAAGGTCACTACCGAATTTATCAAGGTTTGGAGTTTTAACTGTATGAGGTTTTTGTGATTTTGTAGGCATTTTTTTACTTCTCTCCATATTATAAATATTGGTGGATTTTTCACCGATAGTGTCGATGATACTAATATAAAATGTATCACTATTAATACCCATATCCCTAAGTAGTCTAAGGGCAAAACTATTACTGTCCTTTGCTATTGCCATAAGTATATGCTCGGTACCTACATAGCTTTGGCCTAATTCCTTAGCCAAAATTATGGATTTTTCTAAGATTTCCTTACATCTAGGAGAAAAATCATCAGGTGTTAGTAGGGTAGGGATACCACTACCTATGGTTTTTAACATCTGAGCCCTAAGGTTAACAGAGTTTATACCTCGTTCTCGTAGAATTACATAAGCAACCCCAGTACCTTCTTTACTTAGACCATAAAGAAGATGTTCGCTGCCTATATATATGTGCCCCATATTTGAAGATTCCATAATAGCTATATTAATAGCAGAATTTGCCTTCTGAGTGAAACCGTTAAATCTAAACATTATGTCCCCCTTGGATAGCCTAATAGATTTTGTAAAAATTATATTTACCATTATCCATTAGGACGGTGTAAATTTGTAACACAAAAAATATAATCTACATATCATATAATATTGTCAGCTACAGATTGTTTATTCTTTAAAAGAGAAATAAATAACTGGCTGTCACAAATATCAACACTATCACATAGTATAGGTTGAAAACAATTTAAGGAGGAATTTTTTTATGGGATACTATAACAATGGTGGATGCTGGATACTTATTATTATTCTACTAATCTGTTGCTGCTGTGGTGGTAGCTTTGGCACAGGTTTACTAGGTGGTTGTAACACAGGTTGCAATACAGGTTGTAGCTGTGGTAATTGCGGCTGCTAGTAACTAGTAAAAAAAGTCTCTCTAAGCATTTGCTTAGGGGGATTTTTTTGTTGTGTCAAATTTTGCAACCAACAATATATACAGAAATAGTATATATTTTTAAGGGTATAATTATAACTATTGTTGAAATAGTTTATAACTCTTGCAATGATGTTATAATTTTGTTACAATAATAATATATGTATAAAGAAATTTATTAAACTACCTAGGAAGAAAGAAAAACGAGGTGCAAAATGGCTAATAATCAAATTCTTAAGTCCACACTTGTAGGTGGATTCGATCGAAGATCAGTGCTTTCTTACATTGACGAATTAGGTTTTAAAAATTCAGAAAAAGAAAATCTGCTTTACAAAAAAATCGAAGATTTAACAACTTCTAACAACGCACTTACACAGCAGATTGAAGCTATTCAGCAGTCTATATCAGCTGTAGAAGAGAAGACAAAAGCTGAGCAGGACAAAAATGCTGATATGGCAAAACTAGTTGAAAAACTAGAGAGAGAAATCGCAGAAAAATCTCACACTATCACACAGAGTCAGAAAGAAGTTCAGCAGAAAGAACAGCAGAATAAAGATCTAGCTGAGAAGATGGTGACTTTAGAGTCACAGGCTAATGCTTATACAGAAGCAGTAAACAGTGTTGGTGCTGTATTTGTAGAAGCAAAGAGCACAGCAGATGCCATTATCCAGAAAGCAATGTCAGAAGCTGATACAATCAAGGCAGAGGCTGTAAGCACATTAACAGCAATTTCTGAGGAAATTGATAGCTTTAAGGGTGATGTTTCAGGACTTCGCACTAATGTTAACGATGTAATGACAGCTATTTCCCAGCGTCTAGAAGGTTTACTAGATAATATTGATACAATTGATGACAGATGTAAGAATGTAACTACATCAATCGATCCAGAAAAAAATAAAACTAACCGTGTTATTGAAGCACTTCTATGGAATAATAATGACGAAGTAGAAGAAGATAGCGAAGAAGAACTAATTACATACGAAGCATTAGAAATGTAATAATTATAAGGCTATGATGGAAAAAATTCATCATAGCCTTTGTTATTTATGGGATCTATATAAATTGTGGGGTACCTTTTTTCCTATAGGGAGAAGGTGTCCCAGATAAATTTACAAGAACATTTGATAAAGAATCTATTCTATAGGGTTATATGCTATTTAGTAGTGAGATAATTTTGCTTTGGCTATTATAGCTAAGATAGCTATGACAGGGAATACTAATAGAAACCTT
>CAYJEQ010000001.1:55487-113067 GCA_964369235.1 uncultured Oscillospiraceae bacterium
CCTTTGATAGATATTCTGACATAGGCAGTTTGTAATCGGGCAGATTAAGATTTGTAAATGCTGGTTGTTTATGTAAGGGGATTGGGTAATAGATAGCATAGGGGATGTTATTTCTTTTAAAAAGCTCTACAACTTTATTGCGATGACCTATAGAGCTACACTGTATTGTATAATTTGAATAGGAAGATTTATATCCACTAGGCATAATAGGCAGTAGGTATTTTTTAGATAGACTATGATTATATCTGTTGGCAATAAGTAAACGCATATTTAGCTCCTTAGGAAATAACTGTAGTTTTTCCATTAGTATTCCAGCTTGGAGGCTATCCAGCCTAGAATTAATGCCGATATCTATATGCTCATATTTAAAACTTCCTCTGCCATGGCTTTTTAGGGAGTTTATTTTTTTTGCTAAATCTTGGTTATTTGTAAAAACTGCACCACCGTCACCATAACAACCCAGTGGTTTATTAGGGAAGAATGAGGTTACTGAGGCAATGCCAAAGGATAAACACTTTCTACCATCTAATCCACCACCGAAACTCTGGGCTCCATCTTCGATAAGATGTACCTTGTATTTATTACATAGAGGGTATAGTTTTCGGTAGTTAGCAGGTCTACCAAATAAATCAACAGCAATTAAAGCTTTTATAGAAGTATCATTTAATAATGCTCTTTCCAGATGACTAACAGAGATATTATAACTGCTATCCACATCAATAAATACTGGGGTAGCACCTACTAAAGAAACTGCCTCCCCAGTGGCGAAAAAGGTATAGCTTGGAACAGCCACTTTATCACCAGCACCAATTCCCAAAGCTCTAAGGGTTAGATAGATACCGTCAGTGCCACTGCCACAGGTAATAGTATATTTTCTGCCAGCATAATCAGCAAGGGATTTCTCTAACTGTCTAACTGGATTTCCCTCTATAAACTGAGATGATTTAAAAACTTTTCTAATAGCCTTATTAATTCTTAAGCTGTTTTTCTCATACTGGGGTTTTACATAGGAAAACTGGATATTATTCATATAACCACATCCTTTTTTATTTTATTGATTAATTATATGTAAGTAGTAGTATAAAAAGACAACCTTTTAAAATAAATATTAAAGCTGTAACTTAGCATGTAATTAATAAAAAGTAGGAATAAACAGAAGATGTATTTTGTTATGGTTATCTATATAGTTTACTGTAAAACTTAACCTTGAATTATAATAAATGTAGTTAGATGTATATACATGTACAATATGCATAAAATTCCATATTTAGTTTTTATATGGTAATTGTAGTTTAAACTACAATTTACTCTATAAATCCATGATATATTTATTACAGACATGAAAGTCAATTAATTAAATCAAATCAAACCAACCAAAACTTTTATTATTATGGAGGATTATTATTATGGCTATTAAGTACATTGCAGAACCATTTAGAATTAAAATGGTAGAACCAATTAAAATGACAACAAAGGAAGAAAGAGTTAAGCTTATTGAGGAAGCTAACTACAATCTTTTCGGCCTAAAAAGTGATGCCGTTTACATCGATCTACTAACTGACTCTGGTACAAATGCAATGAGCTGTAATCAGTGGTCTGCTATGATGGTAGGAGACGAAGCTTATGCTGGCGCTAGAAGCTACTACAAATTCGTAGAAGCTGGTCAGGATATCTTCGGTTATGAATACATCCAGCCTGTACATCAGGGTAGAGCTGCTGAGCAGGTACTATTCCCAACATTTTTAAGTAAAGGCAAATTTGCTATTTCCAACATGTTCTTTGATACAACAAGAGCACATGTAGAGCTAGCTGGCGCTAGAGCTATTGACTGCGTAGTTGCAGAAGCTAAGGATCCATCTATCAGAGCTGATTTTAAAGGTAATATGGATGTTAAGAAGATGGAAGAAATCATCCTAGAAAAGGGTGCAGAAAACATCGGTCTAGTAGTTCTAACAATTACAAATAACTCTGCTGGTGGCCAGCCTGTTTCCATGGCTAATGCTAAGGAAGTTGCTGCTGTTTGTAAAAAATACGGCATTACAATGAACATTGATGCTGCTAGATATGCTGAGAATGCTTACTTCATTAAGAAGAGAGAGCCAGGTTACGCTGATAAAACTGTAAAAGAAATCGTTAGAGAGATGTTCTCCCTAGCTGATATGTGCACAATGAGTGCTAAGAAGGATACAATCGTTAATATGGGTGGTATGATCGGTATTAAAGATGGTAAATCCCCACTAATCCTAAAGATTAAAGCTAACTGTATCTCCTATGAAGGTTTCTATACATACGGTGGTCTAAACGGTCGTGACCTAGAAGCTCTAGCAGTTGGTCTATACGAAGGTATTGATGATAGCTACCTAGAGTACAGAATTGGCCAGTTAGAGTATCTAGCAGCTAAACTAGATGATGCTGGTATTGCTTATCAGTCACCAGTTGGTGGACATGGGGTATTCGTAGATGCTGCTGCAATGTTCCCACATATTCCTTACAATGAGTACCCAGGACAGGTACTAGCTATCGAGCTATACAAAGAAGCAGGTATCAGAACTTGTGATATCGGTTCATACATGCTTGGTAACAACCCTGATACAGGTGTACAGCTAGAAGCTGACTTTGAATTTACTCGTTTTGCTGTTCCTCGTCGTGTATACACACAGGCCCACTTTGATGTAATGGCTGAGGCTCTAATTGCTATTAAGGCAAGAGCAAGTGAAATTAAAAGAGGTTACAAGATTACTTGGGAACCACCAATTCTTCGTCACTTCCAGGCTCACCTAGAACCAATAGCAGAATAATCTATAGTTAAAATATAATAGACAAAACCTTCGTCAAAATACGGAGGTTTTGTTGTAGATTAGTCTATGAATAGTATAATGCATAATAATACCTAATTTTGTAAATATTGACATAATTTTAGTTTTATGTTAATATAGATATAGCAATAGTTACTATTTTCCCCGGAGGATTATCTTTCTAAAATAGGTGGTACCTAAATTTTTTAATGAGGTGATTGTATGTCTGGTAATAATAGTCTAGCACAAAAAGACGGTTTTAAAAGCAAATGGGGATTTATTCTAGCTTGTATTGGCTCTGCTGTAGGTATGGGCAATATATGGCGATTCCCAATTATGGTGTCAAAGTACGGTGGTCTAACCTTCCTACTGCCATATTTTATCTTTGTAGTTATTATCGGGGCTTCAGGAGTTATCTGTGAATTTGCCCTAGGTCGTTCTACAGGAAAAGGCCCAGTAGGTGCTTTTGGGGATTGTATGGAAAAACGCACAGGTAAACGAGGCTTAGGTGAGCTTATAGGGGCAATCCCCTTATTAGGTGCACTAGCTCTAGCTATCGGTTATACTGTTGTAGTAGGTTGGGTGTTTAAATACGCCTTTATGGGACTAACAGGGCAGATTTATGCACTGGGTACGGATATGAACACCATTGGTGGCAGTTTTGGCTCCATTGCCCCAGAAAGCAACTCGTTGGCAGAGAGTTTAGCTTCTGTATTCGGTGGTGGTGCACAAAATACAGTATGGCTACTTATTGGCCTTGTAGTAGGTCTATCAATTATGGCAATGGGTATTGCCAGCGGTATTGAAAAAGCAAATAAAATCATGATGCCTATTCTATTCTTCCTATTTGTAGGACTTGGCATATACATATCCACTCTGCCAGGAGCAGCTGCTGGTTATAATTATATCTTTACTTTTGATGCATCAAGAATGTTTAATGTAGAGGTATTGGTATACGCCTTTGGGCAGGCATTCTTCTCGCTGTCAGTAGCAGGTAATGGTAGTGTAATTTACGGTTCTTACCTACCAAAAAATGAGGATCTAGTGTCCTCAGCAAGAAATGTAGCCCTATTTGACACTATGGCTGCAATGCTAGCTGCCTTTGTAATTATTCCAGCTATGGCAGCAGGTGGCGCTCCACTGGACTCCAGTGGCCCTGGGCTGATGTTTGTATGGCTTGTTAATGTATTTAACGGTATGCCTGGTGGTATGCTTGTAGGTGCTGTATTCTTTGTATGTGTACTATTTGCAGGAGTATCCTCTCTAGTAAACCTATATGAAGCACCTGTAGCCTATCTACAGGAAAAGTTCGGTGTTAAGCGTTTAGTAGCTGTAGCTTCCATCGGTATATTTGGTGCTATAGTAGCTGTTTGTATTCAGGGTATTACCTCCCAGTGGATGGATGTTGTTTCTATCTACATTGCTCCACTAGGTGCAATGCTTGCCGGTCTAATGTTCTTCTGGATGCTAAAGGAAAAGCAGATAGAAGATGCAGTAAACGAAGGTGGCAAGAAACCTATCGGAAAATGGTTTATCCCACTAGGTAGATATTTCTATGTGCCACTGGCACTAATAGCTCTAATTGCTGGGGTATTATTTGATGGTATTGGTTAATAGATTAGTGTAATTATAACCCCCTAAAGATTATATCTTTAGGGGGATTTTGTGGTTTGCTCAAATAACTAAAAGGCTATACCACGCATTTCTGCTTGGTATAGCCCCAGCTATTTAAATGGATCTATCTACCTGTATCAGGATTTGGTTTTCCGTCGTATTCGTACTCAGGTTCTTCCACAGTAGGCTCATCGCCTTCTTCTAACTCAGGTACAATATCTTCGCCTACAGGTAGAGGCTCATCTGATATTACATATCTTCCTAGTTGATTAGTTCTAAATGTCCACGCATCTTCATCATAATCATATTCTAAATCATAGATTTCTTCTACTGCTGTGCCGTTAATTTCATAAATATAAACATCTTCATCATAATCAGTGTAGATATACATATCTCCGTTACGATTAAATCTAGGCTCATCCTCAAAATTTATAAAATCAAGATTAGCATATCCATACTTGCTAGCTATCTCGCTGTCCCAATCGGTGTTGTATGCAAGATTTAGTTCATCCTGTCCAGAAACATCAACATAAAACATAGCATCGTCACCAAAGAATATAGCTATATCCTCTGCATAATCATCAAAGTATACTATAGCAGCTTCACCAGCAACTATATCAATATCTCCGTCCTGATATGCCCCATCATCATACTCGCCTTGTGTAAGGGTTACAATAGCTTCTACTGTGTAGTCATCAGCATTTGAACTACTAGTGCCGATGCCAACATCACCTACAATATCATGAATATCAGTACCTGTGTACTCCTCTGTTTCTACCTCTACAAAGTAGTAGTAGTCTGTAGTTACAACTGAGGAATAGTAAGTTGGTTGGGATTCCTCAGTAATAGAAGGGGAGTTGTATTCATCAGATTCTACAGATAGGTAATCAGTGTTATAGCTTACAAGAGCAGCAGCTCTTTCTGCTTCTAAGTCACTATCGCTAATGTATGCGCCATTTTCTAACCACTGTGGATTTGCGCTATTGATTTCTGTAATACCAGTAGGTAGAGATGTGGTGTAGGTAGATAGATCGGATTTAATATATAAAGGCCCAGGGATTGTCTGAATATATGTTGATGGAATATCATCGGCTGTAGGGTAGTAATTGCCACTTGCATCCATATAACCACTACTTATAGTTGTAACTAGGCCATAGGCAGCTGCACTATTTGCATAGTAGATGTTGTCAATAGAAAAATCTCCTTCCACACTGCCACTAATTCCACTAGAAACTGGTATTACATTAGTGCTATCAGAAACCATAACATAATCGCTGGTAACTGTAGTGTAGCCAGCAGGTAGACTAGCAGAGTAAATCCAGTTAACTCCATCGGTGCTAGTTAGATAGCTACCCTCAGGTACTGCTGTTAAAAGACCAGTATCATTAGTTGTAGTTACAGGTAGTGATAAATCTGCAGTATCATAGAAGAAACTATCACTTGCAGTTACAAGTTTAAGCTCATTATCATTTGCTAGATCAACAATTACATTATCAGTAGTGTTTATAACAGCTCCTGTTGTAACTTCCTTAGTAGATAGTATGTTGTTACTACTATCGATGTATATAGTGCTAGTTACTGGCGTATACCCAGCTAGGTTTACAACAGCGTCATCCATTGTTGTGTAAACAGTTGTGCCAGTAGGTGATGTTAGATACCCAGTAGCATTACTTAAATCTGTAGAGCGATCTGCTGCGTCTGACTTTGTAGTGCCATATGGCATACTTACATTATCAGGGTTTACAGCTTTATATATACTGCTTCCTGATAGAATCTCTCCATAGCCAACTGCTGTTAGAACATCGGACTTACTAGAGTAGTAGGTGTTATTATAGATATACCCAGATTCAGCCTGACTAAGTAATGAATTAGCAGATAATAACTCCTCATCAGTAAGGGTGGCTTTTGCTGTTAGTCTAGATTCAATATAGCTAGAGATATACTCATGAAGTTGTAGTTCATCGTTAATTACACTTTCTGAGACACCTGTTAGGGTATAGGTGATGTTATCATAGACCACTATAACTGTATAGGAGCTTTCAGCGCTAGCAGAGCTTATTGTTAGGGCTTTTTTCATAACAATATCTTCGTCTACTACATAGTCTTCGCCAATCTCCCAATCGGCATATACATTCATTCGGTCTATGTCATCACTGTCTATTTCGCCAGGTGTTTTAATTCCACTTTCGTCTACAATTAGAATATAGAAGCTATCTCCATGGGATAGATCATGGGTGCTTGGATCATATACTTCAAGATAACCCTCGATATCATTCATAACATATATAGTTTCAGATAGGTCTACTCTAGGCTGGACATCGGTTGCAAAACTCATAACCGATGTAGATAGCAGCATAGAGGCAGCAAGAGAGGTTGAGATAATTTTTTTCATTTTCATAATTGACTTTCCTTTCGTAATTGAAATAAAATAAAGTTAAAGCAACATAGTTAGTTTAAATTGCAGTTTCATTAAAGCTATAATATAACATACTTTTGATGTAATTGAGATGTAAATATTGATTTTTTGTGACTACTGCTTTAAAGTTTAATGTGATTATATTGCCTTTATCTAGATTATATAACATGCTCTATGGGAAAATCATCGGTCTAATATAGGCAATGTATAGGCAAATAAACTACCCCAAATGATAAAAATCATTTGGGGTAGTTTATTTATTACAATATTATTTATTCATATCCACCGATTTTTCTAATTAACCCAGCCATTGCAAACTGATTAATTGTTTTAGGGTTCATTAGAGTGGTGGCATCTTCCATGGCATTTCTAACTAGATCGTCAAACTCCTCCTGAAACTGTTCTTTAGGTATTCCATAGGCACATAGAGTTTCTGGTATATCTAGATAGCTGTTAAGTCGTCTTATTTCATTGATTAAAGCTGCAACACCTATACGAAGGTTGTAGCCACTTAAACCGACTTTTCTTGCTAGCATGTGGTATTTTTTTGCCACATTGCTATATTCCTCGGTAACTCTACCTATATCGGAGTTAAACTCCATTACATAGGGAAGCACCATGGCGTTTGCTCTACCATGAGCAATGTGAAACTTTGCCCCTAGTGTGTGGGATATGCCGTGGGCAACACCTAACCCAGCAGAGTTAAAGGCAAGACCAGCCATACAGGAGGCGTTATGTACCTTCTCTCTTGCAAGTAGATTATCACCCTGTCGATAGGCTATAGGCAGATATTCACAGATTAGAGATATTGCTTTCTCGCACAAAGCGTCGGAGAAGTCGTTAGCACTGCCAGAAACATAGGCTTCCATTGCATGGGTAAGAACATCCATGCCAGCGTCAGCAGTTACTCTAGGTGGCACTGTGACCACTAGAGAAGGATCTAATATGGCAGTAACGGGTCTAAGCTCTATGCTATGTAGAGGGTATTTGATTTCTTTTTCATTGTCGGTGATTACCGAGTAGTCAGTAACCTCTGAGCCTGTGCCACTGGTTGTAGGGATTGCATAGCACTGCATCTTGTCGGTGTTCACCAGACCAGCCTCGCCAGCCACCACACGAATAGCCTTAGCAGCATCAATAGTGGAGCCCCCGCCTACAGCAATCATTACCTGAGCTTGACAAGCTGCTAAAACAGTAACCCCTTGGGTAATAACCTCTATAGTAGGATCGGGAATAACCCCATCATAAACAGAAATTTCACAGTTGGTTAGATAGCTAGAAATTCGCTCTACAATACCAATACTAGCCATGAACTTATCTGTTACTATCATAACAGTTTTATTTTTAACCTTTTTAAGCCTGTCTAGTGCACCTTCGCCAAAGTAAATTCTCGTACTAAAACTAAATTCCTTCATGTAGAAAGTCCTCCGATTAAGTATTAAATAACAAGACTACACTGCTGCTTTTTCTACTGAGAGTTCACGATATTCGCTAGGTGTTACCCCAACTTTACGCTTAAAGGCTTTGCTAAAATAATTTGACTCGCTATAGGAAAGTTTATAGGCAATATTAATTACAGGAATATCTGTATCTATTAGCATCTGTTTAGCAATTTCTATTTTTCTATCGGTAACATAGGTGATGAAATTCTCCCCAGTTATCTTTTTAAAATACTTACTAAAATAGCAGGAGTTCATATAGGCAAACTCTGCTGCATCATCTAAGCTAATACCTTGCTTAATATTTCTATCTACATAGTTGATTATCTTCTGTTGTGGAGTAAGGTGGTAAATTTCCTCCTTATCCATAACCTCAAAAATCATATCAATGAGCTTTTCATAGGTTTGAAAGCTATCGTACTTTTTCCCCTGTAGATTAATCTTATTTCTAAACCTTTCCAAAGTGCCGCTTCTCATCCAGATAGTATCGTAGCCAATAGGTTTGCCTATCATAGCTAGACCCTCAGCAAAGAGCAGTGAGTTTTTCTGTATATTCTCTATATTATTGTTCTCTTTTTTATGTAAAAAGTCAATGTATTCCTTTGCTGTATTGATGCACTTTTTATAGTTTAGCTGTTTTATATAGGTGTCCATAAGATTTAGATAGTGTTTAGTGTACTCTGGCTCGGTTTCCTCAGTGCCTCTATTAAGTAGTATTCTCACACTTTCCACTAACCAAGTAGGACGATAAGGCTTTAAAAGAAAATCGCTAATTTCCATTCGCCATATATGTCTAAATACCTCTTTTTCCATTCCAAAGGTACACACTAGCACTGGTTTACCATTAGATTTTCTTTTGATATTTCGCAAAATACCATCATTTTTAAAATTAAAATATTCTACATCTACAATTATTAAATCAAAATTCAAGGTATCTAAAGATTTTATTAGTTTCTCAGCATTGTTAAATAGGGTTATTTCTAAATCCATTTGGGTAGAGGAAAGTATACCTGATATTACTTTGCTTTCTAATGTATTCTGATTATAAACTAATATTTTACTCATACTACAAGCTCTCCTATTATGTAATAAGGCTTATTTAGGCTTCTTTAATAGGTAGTTTTATTGCTATCCATGATCCAGCGACACCGTCGGTTCTATCACCTGTTACAAGCCCAAACTTTTTCCCGATTGATCTTCGAATAGTTTTATCTAAATTAGTTATATGTGCATGGTCTGGCATATGCTCAGTGTGACTTCTAGCCTCTAAATCCTCAAGTCCTGCCCAGTGGCATCTAGCAGAAAATATTATAGATATTCCCTCATTATCCTTTTTAATAGATATGTCAATACTTATTTCACTACTATCCTCATAGGCATTAATAACAGCAACAAGTACCTTGTGTACAGCCATATAAGGGCAACTGATATTATTGTAAATCTCCTCTACAGGCAGGGTGAACTGTAGCTTATCACTAAGCCAGATTTTCTGTATATTTAGAACACATCTTATATAGTTAATCTCCTCGCCAATGGTGGATATTTTTCGGTCATAATCCACTGAGTAACGCATAGTATCGGTGAAATTGTAACAGATCTCTGCTGTTTTAGTGGCATTTTCGCTTTGAGCTACTGTGGTTAGCACATTCATAGTTTTAAAGAAATCATTGAGGATTTCCTGACTAGCTAGTACCTTCATATGTTGTTTGCTTAGGGTGGTTTCTAGCTTAATACGGTGATCTCGTTCCTGTTGTAGTTCCTTAGCAGTTTCCTCATTGATAATATTATCACTATTAGCTTTGGCAGCATTGGTGGATAACTTGATTAGGTCGTTAAGGAGCATAACCGTTGCGTGAAGCTTGTCATAGCTTATAATAGGGATTTTATTATAAGCCTCTACAAGATGGGGGTGAACATGGGTTCTAGTGACATGGGGAAGTATTGGATCTAAATCCTTCTCCTCCTGTGGGCTAAGGCGCACCTGTCCACCTAGCAGTGCACCGATATAACTTCCTTCATATGTAATAGGCAGTGCAAAATCTACCAGCCCAGAATGGCATTTATATATATAAGGTTGTCCAGTAATGGCAGCATGTAAGCCACCGTGGGCATCACACTGTTCGCAAAGCTCTCCATATCCTTCTAGTTTACGAACTTCCTTGCAGTATTCGGTAAATTCGCTGTACTCGGTTAGGGGTAGCCCCTTGTAATCTACTGTAACAAAGGATAGTCCTGTTGCCTTGGAATATTTCTCCTGTATAGAGCGAAAAAGTTGCAGGTCAAAAACTTGCTGGATTATTTCTTGTTTGTTCACTGGTAATCCTCCTTATGCCTATAGTAATTTTTTGCAAAAAATATTATAGAGTGGTGTAACTGGCTTTTTTTGTATAGATGTTTGGATTAAATTGACATATAAAGGTTTTTTTTGGTTATATATATAATATCATAATTACCCTAGTAAAATCTACAGTTTATAATATAAATCACTGATATTTTTTACACAAAAATATCAGTGATTTTTCAGCATATTAGCGCTTTATCTTAACAATATGAAATTTTGTTCATAAAATGTAAATCTTTAATCTTAATAGATACTAATTTCGTATGAGTAAAATACAAAATAGTGCATTATGCTATTTGCAAATAGAAATTCTTTACTGTTTTGTAGTTTTATGTTACAATTTGTAAGATGAGTTTATTTACTAGCAAATATACGACATAATGAAAGGAAATTAAAAAAATGAACAAAAGAATTATAGGTTGTCTATTAACTCTTGCAGTAATGGTAACAGCTACAGGATGTGAATCTACATCTCCAGAAGAAATCTACAACACAGCAATGAATAGCTTTTCTGAGGTAGAATATGTTGATATGTCTACAAGCACAGATATGACTATGAGTATGCCTAGTGCAGGTGTGGACATGGAAGTTACAATGGACATGGAGATTAAAGGGGACTATTCTGACAAAGAAAACATTAAGTTCCAAGCTGATACAAAAATGTCTATGATGGGTATGGATATTGAGATGGATACATTCTATGTAGATGGTTATCAGTATATGGAGATGATGGGCCAGAAGATGAAGGTTGCAACTCCTATTGATGAATATATGTCCACAATTAACGCACAGCACCATATTATCCTAGCAGAAGAGATGAAAGAGTTCTCTATGGAAGAGGTAGATGATAACTATGTATTTACCTATGTGGCTAATGAAGAAAAGCTTCAGGAAATGGTAAGCGATGTTATGGATACTATGGGAACTGGTATGACAGCAGAAGATATGGGAGAAGTTGACATTACAGTTAACTCAATGTCTGGTAGTGCGACAATAACTGCAGAAGGTGAGATATTAGCACAGACTATTGATATGGATATTGATATGACAGTAGAAGGTGAAACAGTAGGTCTAGTAATGACAATGGAATCTACAATAAACTCCATTAATCAGCCATTAGAAATTACAATCCCAAATACAGATGATTATGTAGAAGTTGATGATTCAGGTATGCCTGTATAGTCATATATAATTTAAAATGTATGTAAATAGTGTAGTGAAGAGATTTACTACACTATTTTTGACTTTATATACCCATAGAGTATCATCAAAGATTTATAAAAGCTATTAGCTTATTGTTATTATTAAAATACCCTATTTAAATGGATCTTGTGGATATACATGGAAGGAAACCTAAGCAAATATTTATTATAGCCTAATAAAATAGCTATCACTAGACAAAAGTCCTGTGATAGCTATATTTTTTATAGATAAAGTAGACACTATTATCTATTCATTAATAGGTTAGGTAGCCATGTGCTTACAGCTGGTACATAGGTAACAAGTAGTAGAACTGCAACCATACCAGCATACATTGGTAGCATGGTTTTAACAACTTTTTCTACCTTAATCTTACCGATGGCACAACCTACAAATAGGGCGCTACCTACAGGAGGTGTACATAGACCAACCGCAAGATTAAGAATAAGCATACAACCAAACTGTACAGGATCCATACCAAACTGTTCTACAACAGGTAGTAGGATTGGTGTAGTGATAATAATAAGTGGTGCCATATCCATAATACAACCTAGTAGCAGTAGTAGTATGTTAATAAGCATAAAGATAACGAATTTATTATCAGAGATTGCAAGTAGGGAATTAGTAATAAGGGTAGGTACTCTCAGATAAGCTAAGAGCCAAGCAAAAGCAGCAGCAGCAGAGATTAGTGAGAATACAAGGGATAGAGTCTTAACACAGTTAAGAAGGATGTTAGGTATCATTTTAATCTTAAGTTCACGATAGAAACAGGTGCTTACTATAAATGCATAGATACAAGCAATAGCAGCACTTTCAGTAGCTGTGAACCAACCCATAACTACACCACCCATAATAATTACAGCAGTGCCTAAAGCAAGTATAGCATCAAGTGTTACGGCTAAAGCTTCTTTTATTGTGTATTTCTTACCCTTAGGATAGTTTCTTTTTTTAGCGAAGATTGCACTTACAATCATAAGGCTTAACCCAACTAGAACTCCAGGTACAACACCTCCTAAGAATAGCTGTCCTACAGAAACACCACCAGCAGCTAGGGAGTACATAATCATGTTATGGCTAGGTGGGATTAGTACGCCTTGGCAGGCACTAGTTACAGTAATACCTACAGCAAAATCATCATCATATCCCTGATCTTTCATCATTGGGATAAGGATGGCACCAATAGAGGATACATCTGCTACAGCAGAGCCAGAAATACCACCAAAGAACATACTTCCCAGACAGTTAACCTGTGCTAGACCACCACGAACTCTACCAACACAAACATCGGCAAATTTAAGCATTCGTGAGGAGATACCACCGGCACTCATAATCTCACCAGCAAGTATAAAGAAAGGTATTGCCATTAAGCTAAAGCTATCTATACCCTTTGCCATCTGCTGTACAGCAACAACAGGGGATAAATCCATGTAGAACATGGTTACTATAGTAGTAATAACAAGGGAGAAGGTAATAGGTACCTTAACCACAATTAAAAAAGCAAATAAGCCCAGTAGCATTGCTATGGCTATATTAGGATCATAACCCATTATATTTCGCTCCCTTCTGTTTTAGAAAGAGCTTCAGAAGTTTCATCTTCACGAAGACCTAGAGGTGTTTTAACGAAATTCTCTAGTCCGAATAATCCAACTAGAGAGAAGTAGATAATAAAAATTCCGGATACAGGAATCATTAAATACAGTGTACTTGCTGGCCACTGAGTAGCAGACAGAGTGCTTTTAGATGTGGATTCAATAAGAACAAGACCATAATATATCATTACCCCGCCACATACTGTAATCAGTAGGTGGGCAAGTTTGTCTACAAACAATTGAAAAGGTTTTGGGAACATATTATAAAATAATTCAATGGACACATGTAGTCCTTTTTGAATTCCGATAGCCATACTAATAAATGCCATCCATACCATTAGTAGGCGAGCAACTTCTTCGCTCCAACGGATAGAACCGCCAAGCATGGTACGGGAGATAACCTGTGCGCTTACAATAAATACTATTAATACTAAAACAACTTTAGAGTAAAGTACAAGTGCCTTGTAAATTACATCCATAAAAACTGAAAAGCCATAAAGAGATTTTTTTAGTCCATCCATGGATTGCCTCCATTCTTAAAGGTAAATGTTTAATGTTTAAAAGGGTAGTTATGTTTATTTTAATTCCATCATAGGTGTTTATTTCCCCACCACCATAGGTGATGGGGAAATAATGTTAGTTACTATTAATTAGGAATTGCGGATAGCTTCTACAATATCCATGTGATCAGCAGCAAACTCATCATATAGAGGCTGTACAGCTGCCTGGAATTTCTCTAGCTCACCATCAGCAAGTTCTGTTACTGTAATGGAGTCAGCAATTTTAGCTTCGGAGTCTAGCTCTCTCTGTGCCCATAGCTCTCTCTCATATAGAGCAGATTCTAGAGCAGCTTCTTTGATGATAGCCTGATCTTCAGCAGATAGTTTATCCATTGTAGCCTTAGCAATTAGCTGCATTTCAGGTACACGAGTATGCTCATCTAGTACGATGTACTGGGATACTTCGTAATGGCTGGTGGACTCGTAGGAAGGCCAGTTGTTTTCTGCACCATCAATTGTACCACTCTGTAGACCAGAGTAAACTTCACCATAAGCCATTGGTGTTGGCTGTGCGCCTAGCGCTTCTACTAGACCCATCATTAGGCTGGATTCCTGAACACGGATTTTTAGGCCTGCCATGTCTTCAAGAGTTGTGATTGGACGAACAGAGTTGTAGAAGTTACGAGCTCCTGCATCAAACCAAGATAGGCCGTACATATTGTACTCGGACATACCATCTAGGTAGTTCTGGCCAATTTCGCCTTCTAGTACTCTCCACATCTGATCAGCATCAGTGTATAGGTAAGGAAGCTGTAGAACATTTAGAGAATTGTTAAATTCAGATAGAGGGGATAGGGATACACGAGTAAAGTCAATTGTACCTAGCTGTAACTGCTCGATTACTGATTTCTCATCACCTAGCTGTGCACCTGCAAATACTTCTACTTTAATTCTACCTTCTGTTTTTTCGCCAACAATTTCAGCAAATCTATATGCTGCTAGTGTTGTTGGGTAGTCCTCAGGCTGGTTTTCTGCATAACGCAGTACCATTTCTGGTTCAGTAGTTGTTGTGCCTTCTGTTGCTTCGGAAGCTGTGTCACTAGATTCTGCTGGAGCAGAGGATTCTGTAGTGCTACCACAAGCTGCAAAGGACATCATCATTGCACCTGCTAATAGGATTGATAATAGTTTTTTCATCGTAATACCTCCAATAATTTGTTAAGTGTTTGAAAATTTCTTCAAACTTTATACACATTTTAACATAAAGTTAACAGTAGTTTCAATTTAACAAATTAGGGATTTGATGTTCTTTTTTTAGTCAGCATCAAAAAAACCAAAGGTTTACTATGCAACATGCACAAAGAATTCTAGTCGATAAAGGGTATGGATATGTGGATTGTGCTTCCTTTATTTTCTGTAGAGGTAATTGTAAAGGAGGAATTAGGGTACATTAACTTTAGTCGAGTGTATACATTTCCCAATCCAATCCCCTTAGTAGCGCTTTTTCCATTAATATTAATGTTTAGATTGTCTATTATATGGGAAGGCATTCCAATACCATTGTCTTTTACTAAAATATTAAGGCTGTCTTCTCCATATATGCTAATTGTGATAATGCCATTCTCAGTAAAATGCTCTAAACCATGGATAATAGCATTTTCCACCAGAGGCTGTAATGTAAAAGTAGGCAGGTATATTGTTTCCACAGGGGTATAGGGTTGTATGTCCCATTTTAAAACAATTCTCTTATCAAATCTTGCATACTGAATATCCATATAATCATTTATGATTTTAATTTCTTCCTCTAGGGTGTTTTGAAGATTGTCGTCTTTAATGCTATATCTAAATATTCTAGCAAGAATAAGTATTAGCTTCTCAGTAGAGGGGGATTTTTCTGCCCTAGCTTGTCGAGAGATAATATTAAGGGTGTTAAAAAGAAAATGGGGGTTAATCTGGCTGGAAAGCTGTTTAAATCGTGCTTCCTCCAGAAGTTTTTGCTCCTGTGCCACCTGTAGTCGACTGCGATAAAGCTCTTTTTCTATTTTGCTTTTTTCCTTAAGGGATTCAATCATCTGTGCCATAGAGGATTTCATTTTGTTAAAGGAGTTTGCTAGCTGTTCGATCTCATCATTACTAGAAACCTTAATATCCTTAATATTAAAATTACCATTTGCAATCTCTATGGCATTAGTAGTAATGGCAAGGATAGGATTAAGTATACTGTTTGTAAGCAGTAACATTAAAAAGCTAACCAAAAATATAAATCCACCAAGTATAACCCAAACTTCTCTACTCACTCTAGCTAGGTTATCTACTTCGCTATCAAGATAAGCCTGTTCGTTGCTAATAGATATACTTAGAGATTCTCTAATATACATCTGAGCATATTCGGCAATCTGTGCTAGTCGCAGGTCGTGCTCGTAACGGATATTGTCCTCGGCGTCCTCAACAACTACCCTTACAAGTTTTGTAGCGTCCTCTTTGTAAACACTATAGCACTGTCTAATGGCACGATTAAGAAAATATATCTCTTGATTTTCTGCCGACCAGCTATAGTTTAGCTTATCAAGGTTTCCCTCTAAATCTTCCTGAACCTGTAGCACAGCATTCCATGCTTCCTGTCGCTCATTTTGATTGGAGGTATAGTAGAGGAGAAAGTCAATACTGCTTTCTAGCCTAGCAAAGTCTTTTTGCAAAGTATTTAGCTGATAGAAATCATTTTTCTGGGAATTCATATTTTCTAGCATGTACTCAGTGTTAGTAATAACCTGTGATATAAGTATGTATGCAGTAATAAATATGCAAAAAATAAGCAGGAAAATTTTTGCCTTAACGGATATTCTTAAAAAGCCCATAGTAAAATTCCTTTCACATTAGTGCCACTGGGTAGATTTTTTACAATTTATAATCATAAGGATTAAATCTATTATTATAACTACAGCAATGGTGCTAATACCAGTGAAAATACCGTATTTATCAGCTACATTACCGATAACTATAGGCATAATAATAGCCCCTAAGCTGGCAATAGTTAGCATAAAACTCCAAGCAAGCTCATAGTCTTTTACAATTTTAGAGGAGATGGACACAGTAGTAGGATAAACACCAGCCATACTAATGCCAAATAAAAATAAAGAACAGATAATCATCATAGAACTTTGAGAAAGAAGTAGCAGTATAAAAGCCACCATAACCCCAATACCCATGGTTAAAAGCATTTTAGATTTATTAAATTTATGGGAGATAAACGCCACTAATAATCTACCTATAAGTACAGCAATCCACATAACAGTGGTAGTTAGCTGTGCCATCGAATCACTTAGTAACCCAGTATTTCTAAAGTAGGATACTAACCAGCCAATTACCCCTTGTTCTACACATAGATAGAAAAACAGTATACTGCTGGATATTATAAAGCTAGGCTTTGTAAGGAACCCTAGCTTGCTGTGGTTAGTGATGGTGTTTTCTTTGTTGTGATGGCTATTACTATTGCCATAGTCTACAGGAGGCATGATGAAATAAAGTAAAAAGCCTATAGCTGACACAACTAGCATAACTAGGGAAATATTAGACCAGGAGGAACTATCCTGTCCAATAACAATTACTGAAACAATAGGGATAGAAAGTGCTCCCATGGCAAACATGGCATGCAATGCACTAATAGCACTGGCTTTACCTCCAGAGATGGCATTTACAGCACGATTGTTAAAGCTAGACGTAGCCCCACGGCCAAGGCCTAACATAAAGAAAGCCACAATGATGAAAATAGGTGATTTTATAAAGTATAGTATAGTAAATCCTAAAAACATAAAGCTATTAAAGAAAAGAATAGCATTTTTCTCACCGACTTTAAGACCTAGGACGCCATTAAAAAGCCCAGAGATAAGGTTGCCAATAGACATGGCACTAAGAATAAGACCCCCTTGATCGTAGGTGAGACCGTATTCGTCGCTAATGTAGGGGATTAGAATTCCTCCTAGGGTAGCGATAAAACCACTGATAACAAATGTAGCTGAGCAACAGAAAACTTGGATTTTATAGTTTTGTGAAGTTGACATAATTTAATTCCTTTTGTATGATAGTTATATATGTGATAAACTGATTAACTGAGATGTAGGTTTGAAAATAAAATTTTCAAACCGCAAGTTTTGAGGCTTTTCACTGGGAGGGAGTAAAATTTTGCTAATGCCAGTTTACAGGCAATGCAAAATCGCCTAAAACATTGCAAACTAAGAGAAAGGCAAGGTCGTAAATGTGTTAAAGGTGTTAATAGTTGACGACGAGCGAATGGAAAGAGAGTTTATGTCTTCTCTTTTACAGGAGAAGTATCCTAGAGATATAGAGGTGAAAACTGCCTCTAATGGTAGAGAAGCACTAGAACAGGCTTTGTTATGGCAGGCTGATATAGTGTTTATGGATATTGAAATGCCACTGATGAGTGGTATAGAAGCCAGCAAAAGTATTAGAAAATCCCTACCTGAATGTAAAATAGTTTTTTTAACAGCTTATAGCTCCTTTGATTATGCTAAGGAAGGAATACAGCTTAAAGTAGTGGATTATCTGTTAAAACCAGTGGAAGATCAGGTAATAATAGAGATGATGGATGGGATACTGGGCAGAGGAAAGTCAAATAATGATATAGTAAAAAATGCTACTGACAGTTCTCCAATAGAGATTATGGAGGAATACATAGCTACATATTTTTATATGGATATATCTCTTGATAGTATAGCAGAGAAGCTAAACTTTAGCCCTTATTATCTGTCTAAACTATTTAAACAGCATTACAACACAACATTTATTGATTATTTAACTAATATTAGGATAGAAGAAGCTAGAAAAATGCTAACATCAACTAATAAAAGTATAAAGGAAGTAGGGGAGTTAGTAGGTTATCCTAATTCTACATATTTTGTAAAGCTTTTTAAAAAGAAGATGGATATGACACCTAGCGAGTATCGCAGTAGGCAATATATTGGATAATTAGTATATTAAAGCAATTTAGTTAAAAGGTCAATGATTAAATATTTGCCTATGGGATTAGTACACTTAAACGATTATGAGTAAATGGGGATAAATAAAAGAAAAACTCCAGTATAAGAGGTAAGAAATACCAATTTCTATTTACATTTGTAGAAAAGTGATGTATAATAATTATTTGCAATGAATAGAAAAATGCAGAAAATGCATTATTATATAGTGTTAATAATTGCTATTACAGTATTGTTAGATAGCATTAACAAAAAGAGACGGATTAGTTATAACGGAGGATTACTATGTTTGTAGATTTGGCCAGAGTCAAAATTAAAGCTGGTGATGGTGGAAACGGTGCAGTTTCATTCCATCGAGAAAAATATGTAGCGTCAGGTGGCCCAGATGGTGGCGACGGCGGTAAGGGTGGTAATGTTGTATTTTTAGTAGATACAAACATTTCTACACTGGTAGATTTTAAGTATAAGCGCAAATATGTGGCACCTAATGGTGATAACGGCGGTAGAAAAAACTGTACAGGTAGATCTGCTGATGACCTTATTATTAAGGTTCCACAGGGTACCCTTATTAAGAATGCAGAAACAGGACAGGTTATGGCAGATATGTCTAGCAAAGAACCTGTAATTTTAGCACGAGGTGGTAAAGGTGGCTGGGGAAATAGCCATTTTGCTACACCAACAAGACAGATTCCAAGATTTGCTAAGCCAGGACTGCCTGGTGAGAGCTTTGAGATTACACTAGAGCTTAAGCTACTGGCTGATGTAGGTTTAGTAGGATTCCCTAATGTAGGTAAATCCACACTTATCTCCACAGTAAGTGCAGCAAAGCCAAAAATTGCAAACTATCACTTTACAACTCTAACACCAGTGCTAGGAGTAGTGCGTATTACACAGGAAAAACACTTTGTAATGGCTGATATTCCAGGACTTGTAGAGGGTGCTAGTGAAGGTGTTGGTCTAGGTCATCAATTTTTACGCCATGTAGACAGATGTAGACTAATCGTTCATGTGGTAGATGTATCCTCTATTGAGGGTAGAGATCCTGTAGAGGATTTTGAACTTATTAATAGAGAGCTTAAAAACTTTAGTGAAGAGCTAAGTCAGCGCCCACAGATAGTTGCGGGTAATAAATGCGATATGGCTACACCTGAGCAGATTGAAAGCTTTAAAAGCTATGTAGAACAGCTAGGTTATGAGTTCTTCCCAATATCAGCAGCAACCACAATGGGTACTAAGGATCTAGTAGATCGTCTAGCAGCAAAACTTGATACACTTCCTCCAATTAAGGAGTATGAGGTAGATTATGTTAAGCCTAAGATGACTTTAGCTAAGGCGAATAGCAACTTTGAAATTATAGTAGAAGATGGAGTATATATCCTAGAAGCTGATTGGTTAGTTCCAGTATTCGGTATGATTAATGTTGATGATTATGAATCACTACAGTTTATGCAGCGTATACTAATTGAGGTTGGTGTAATTGCTAAGCTAGAGGAGATGGGTATTGCTGAGGGCGATACAGTAAGTATACTAAACTTTGAATTTGACTATGTAAAATAATAGGCGGTGATAAACCTTGCTACTAAATACAGAAAATAATCAAAATCCCAAACTACTAAGCCCCCTAACTCTAGCTTTTTTAGGGGATTCGGTTTACGAAATATTTGTGAGAGAATATATAGTAAACAAAATGAATGTATCTGCCAATAAACTTAATAAATATTCTACTGGATATGTTAATGCTGGGGCACAGTGCCTAGTTTATAATCATTACAAAGGAATTCTTACTGAAGAAGAGTTAATGATTATGAAGCGTGGCAGAAATGCCAACAGCACCAAAGCACCAAGAAAACAAAATCCCACCGAGTATCGTCGAGCTACAGGTGTGGAGTGTTTATTTGGTTACCTATATCTTTTAGGGGAAAAAGAGCGTCTTCTAGAGCTGTTTAATATAGCTATAGAGGTAATTGATCGAGGAGAACAATTAGTGGAGGTATAAAGTTTTGAGGCTTTTCACTCATAGGGAGTGAAATTTTGCTAATGCCAGTTTACAGGCAATGCAAAATCGCCTAAAACATTGCAAACTAAGAGAAAGGCATAGTAATATTCATGAAAAAAGCTAAATTACTTGTAACAGATCTTTTATTTGATATTATTTCAGGGCTTTTATACGGTACAGCAATTAATATGTTTACAGCGGTAAACAGTATAGCACCAGGAGGGGTTTCGGGGGTATCAACCCTGATTAATCATCTTTTTGGTACACCTATAGGAACAATGTCCTTAATAATTAATATACCACTGTTAGTAGTGGCATATAAAAAAATAGGTAGATCCTATGGGCTTAATACACTGCGAACGGTATTTATTCATTCTATATTAATGGATAATGCTTTTTGGTGGGTGGTGCCCTATACTGAAAATAATGTAATAGCGGCGCTTTTTGGTGGAGTGTTAATAGGAAGTGCTATTGGGGTTATGATGATGAGAGGTGGCAGTACGGGAGGTACTGACATCGCTGGCAGATTAATCCAAAAGCAAGCACCTCATATTCCTATAGGCAAGATTTTAATTATGATAGATGTAGTAGTGCTAGGTCTGTCAGTAGCAGTGTATAAAAACCTTGAGCCAGCAATGCTAGGCATGATAACAATGTTTGTTGCCACTAAGGTTATTGATTCATTACTGTATGGTATGGATAGTGGTACAATGATGTTTATCGTGTCGGATAAAGCACAGGAAATTGGACAGGGGATATATACTCAGATAGGCAGAGGGGCAACCCTGCTATCAGCAAAAGGTGCATTTACCGGTGATGATCGTCAGGTGGTACTATGTGCAGTAAGACGAAATCAATCGGTTAAACTTCGTCGAGTGGTTTATCAGATTGATAGCAATGCTTTTATAATGACAACCGAAGCCAATGAAATACTAGGCTTTGGATTTAATCCTATAAATAAAGAATAATAAAAATGGCAGGGTGCATAGTCACCTCTGCCATTTTAATTGGATTACAAAAGATATAAAGAGGTAATCATGTCAAAAAATATAGATCTTTTAAATGATAAACCCAGTAAATGCTTCTATTCATTTTTATTTCCTACAGTTCTTAGTATGATTGCTTTTTCCTGCTATGTGGTAGTAGATGTAATGTTTGTAGGTTTTTTTGAGGGAAGTAATGGACTGGCAGCAATGAGTATCTGTCTACCATTCTTTACTATATCTACATCTATAGCTTTACTGCTAGGTGTGGGGGCAGCAACAACAATATCAGTACTGCGAGGTAGTGGTGATGAGGAAAGTGCCAATAAAATCTTTACCATGACTGTAATAACTAATGTAGTAATAGGCATCTCCCTAACTATTATCTATCAGCTATTTACACAGGAGATAGTTAGGCTTTTTGGCAGTGATGACCATCTACTGCCTTATGCTATGGACTATTTCGGACCAGTATCCATGGTGACCTTTGCCTTTGTGTTAAGTAATACCCTACAGGCGATTATACGCAGTGATGGGGATCCTAAATTTATTATGATTGCCTCAACCATTGCAAATCTCCTTAATGTGGTATTAGATTATGTGCTAATGGTACACTTTAAGATGGGTATTAGAGGTGCTTCTATAGCCACAGGGCTATCACCTGTAGTGGTGCTAATATTTA
This sequence comes from uncultured Oscillospiraceae bacterium, assembly GCA_964369235.1. Lineage (GTDB taxonomy): Bacteria > Bacillota > Clostridia > Oscillospirales > Ruminococcaceae > CAYJEQ01. The sequence goes on from CAYJEQ010000001.1 coordinate 78,034, forward strand.
TAGGTATATACTACCTTAAAAAACAAAGTAGACTTAAACTGGTAGCAAAACCTTGGGATATGTCCCTGTACAAAAGAATATTTAAAAATGGCATAGGGGTATGTATACTTGAGTTTTCTGCTGGGGTAATTATCTATCTATTTAATAATGTGCTATTATCCTTAGGTGGAGCAGTTGCCGTTGCTACATACTCTATTATCTCTAATGTACAGTTTATTGGTAGATCTATCTTTAACGGTATATCCCAGTCAATGCAACCTATACTTAGTGTTAGCTATGGGGCAGGTAAACTGGATAGATTTCATGAAACATGGAAGGTTACCCTAAGGGTGGTAGTAGTATTCTCATTAATCTTCTTTGGATTTGTTGCAGTGTTTCCAGAACAGGTGGCAGGATTTTTTGTAAACAATGATCCACAGGTAATGTCCACTGCAAAAGACGCCCTAAGGCTGTATTACAGCTCCTTTGTATTTACAGGGGTGAACACAATACTTATGTTTTACTGCCAGTCACTAGAAAGATCTAAATACTCTATGATTATTGCAGTATTACAAGGAATGGTATTTGTGGTACTGGGAATGGTAGTTCTTGTTCCACTTCTAGGCATTAATGGGGTATGGTTAACCATAACCTTTGCAGAGATAGCTACACTGATAGTAGCAATACCACTGAAAATCCAAACAGATAAAAAAATTAAAGCATTGCTTAACCCCACCACAATATAATTTTATCATAAACACTGATATAAAACCTAGATGAATAGGGGTAATTCTACTGCATAGATTAGTGCTGAGGAGTTACCCCTATTAGTATATGATCCCACTATTACCAATAGTATTCTCCCATATTATAATAATTTATTTTTATGAGTTTAGTATGTTTTAAGGGTTTAATCATATGCCACTAAAATTCTTAAAACATCTTTATGAAAATTATTCCAAACCTATGATTATTCTTTTACCTAGTTACAGTATTTAGGGTATGGAAATACTAAAACATGACCATGAATAACCTTATCTGTTTGAAATTTGATTTTCATATTACTACTATGTAGGTGGGTTAGTTTCGCTACTGAAGTTATCCAGCCCAAAACTTACAAAAAGTCCACGGTCGATTTGATTCATAAGTCCATCATCTAATCTGCCCATTTTTTCCTTTAGGCGTTTTTTATCAATAGTCCTAATCTGTTCTAGCAAAACCACAGAATCCTTTGATAAACCACAGCCCTCAGAGCCTAGTTGTATATGGGTAGGCAGTCTGCTTTTTTCGTTCTTGCTAGTTATGGCTGCTGCTATAACCGTTGGGCTAAACTTATTGCCTACATCATTTTGTATTATTAGTACAGGTCTAATTCCACCCTGTTCTGAGCCAATTACAGGGCTTAGATCAGCATAGTATATTTCACCTCGTTTAATTGTCACATCATCACGCTCCACATATTTTCTAATGAAATAACTAAGCATTTTTCAGTTAGTTCTTTCATTTGTATTGTGACACATGTTAAGGGGTTTTAAACATCCGTCTTTATATTTTATTACAGATATTTATTTTTGCTATTAAACTTATTATAAAAAGGTTACATAGCAAATGTTGGGGTACTGTCCCTAGCTGGCGGCAAGGGACAGTACCCCACAGAATTTCACCCCGACAATTAGTATATAGACTATAAAAAATGGACTATGGATTTTTTAAAGTATCCATAGTCCTTAATTTTATGTTGTTTATAGATTTGTTTAAGCTAATAATGTGAAATTATTAAAGGTTATGTAAAGCTCTTCCTCAGGTATCTCAAGGCTTAAAAAACTACCGTCCTCTGGATTTATAGACAGATAGAAGGAGCCTTGACTAATACTTCCTGCAACAGTTACAATACCATCTTCTAGGGAAATTTCCACCCCTTGTTGGCTTGCTGCATTGTTAATTGCCTTAACAATCATACTAGCCACTGCACCATTGGCACCACTGCCTCCTAGGGGGAATTTAAGTTCCTTATAGTTTATGGTAGTAGTACCATCATAAAAATCAAAGGAGATACCCTCTAAACTAGCAGGAGAGGTAAAACTCACATTATAACCACCTTGATTTGTAAGCTGTGCATGGGCAATAATATCCCCATACTGAAGCACTGCACCGGTGGTAAAGGACTGCTGTAACTGGGCAGATATTCGCTGATTATCTAGTTTAGTACCACTGATACCACAGCTAGTAAAGGCGAAAAATCCCAGAGTTAATCCAGCCACAATCCAAAGAAATTTTTTTATAAGCAATCACCCTTTATTTACTAAGGGATAGGAATACCTTGCCTATCTCCTCTTTAAGATCAGAGGGTTGCATGGTGAAGGGAGAAAGTCTTTTTGCTGTAAGTCTACCAGCCTGAGAGTGGATATACACCCCTAGTGCTGCCATCTGGGTAGGGTCGCCACCTTGGCAGATTAGCCCTGCAATAATACCTGCAAGCATATCACCACTACCAGCTTTGGACATGCCAGAATTACAGCCACAATTAATATAAAGACTACCATCTGCGCCAGCAATAACAGTGTTAGGGCCTTTTAGCACTACTGTGATCTCTGCTGTTACAGCCAGTTTGTGAGCAAGGCTAATTGGATCACGCTCAACATCGCTAACGGTACAGCCTAGTAGGTTTGCCATTTCACGGTAGTGAGGTGTGATTACTATAGGGCATTTAGCATCTTTAAGCAGTGGAGTTTTCCCAGATAGGGCGTTAATGCCATCAGCATCAATAACTAAAGGATGTTTGCGATTGGCAAGTACCCATAGTAGAGTTTCATAGCTATGACGAGCTTTGCCCATTCCACAACCCATTAGTACAACATCGCTGTAATCACCTAGTAGCTTATTATTGTTAAAAGACTTTAGGTTCATGCACTTATCCTCTGTACTATCTAATTGTATGTAGGTAACCTCAGGATTATGACTAGCTACAGCATTGCATACATTAGCAGTGGAGATTAGGGTTACATAACCTGCGCCACTGTATAAAGCACCTTGACAGGATAGAATAGCAGCACCCATATAACGGTCACTACCAGCTATATTAACAAGTTTCCCAAAATCAAACTTATGGGTGAAATCATTTCTTACAGGCATAAAGCTTTTGGCGATTTCTTTATTCATTATTTTAGGGCTAGTGTAGTTATCCTCTCTAGCTTTTTCAGGAATACCAATGTCGATAACTTCTATCTGTCCACAGTTATCCTTAGTTGTAGGAAGCATATGACAAAGCTTAGCACTATCAAGGGCAAGGGTGAAATCTGCTTTAATAGAATTTTTTGCAGCCATACCACTATCGCACTGGGTACCTGAGGGAATATCAATGGAGAACACTGCACCAGCAGAATTATTTACAGCTATAAATAATTCATCTATTACAGAGGGTAGTTCACCTTTAAAGCCTGTACCGTAAACACCATCTATAATAATGTCCACATCTTCTAGTGCAGAGCCAATCTGTGTGCTATGATCTTTAGCAGAGAATATCTTAATACCTAGCTCCTTTACCTTTTCTACAAGATGTAGGGTAAGGGGAGATCTTACAGGTTCATCAGCTAAAACCACCATAACCTTAGCACCAGCCATATGAGCTAAAGATGCTACTATAAGACTGTCTCCACCATTATTTCCTACACCACAAAGGCAGATAACCTTTCTACCAGAAAAACCAACTTTTTCTGCTATATTAGCATAAACTGCTTTACCGGCATTCTCCATAAGGTTTTCCATAGATATGCCCATTGCCTCGGTGCGGTTTTCTATATATTTCATCTGTTCACAAGATACTATTTGATACATTTTAATTTACATCCTTTCGAGTAGTGTTTTAGAGAGTTCTATATTATTTTTGACAAAATTTTTTAAATTTAACTATGTGATTTTACTAATTAGTTTTCTTAGTTGCTATAACAAAAGCCACAGCGTAATCCTTACAATGGCTTAGGGTAATACTTACCTCAATACCTAGTTTTGTAGCTATATCTTTAGCACTGCCAGAAAGCTCTATTACAGGCTTACCTAAAGTGTCTCTTACTATCTCAACTTCCACAAGGGAAAATCCGCTTACCCCTGTTCCCAGTGCCTTGCCAAAGGCTTCCTTGCCACAAAAATTAGCAGCTGCACTTTGATGGGGGTTGTGACAACTAGAAAAATACTCCAGCTCTCTAGGGGAGAAAACCCTCTGTCCAAAACGGGGGATTTCCATGGCTTTTTTTATTCGGGCAATTTCCACAATGTCGGTACCTATACCGTATACCATACAAATACCACCTTTAATCTTTTGTTTATAAGGAGTATTGTACCACAATTTTGATTATTTTACAATAAACCTATTGCAAGAAGATAGATTTTGTGTTAAAATCTATCTTGTTAATGGCTAAGATAAAGAGAGTAAGCATACAGTGTTGTTTACAGAGAGGTCGCATTTGGTGTAAGCGACTACAACAGGTCTGCCCAAGTTCACTTTGGAGCCGCAGTAGGGAAATAATAGTAGCTACTGCCGTATTTCTGCGTTAAAGAGTTTAAGTGCATATCATTATGATATGAATACGGGTGGTACCGCGGAGGATTTCCTTTCGTCCCTTTTTTGGGGATGGGAGGTTTTTTTATTTTCTCTAAGGTAATAATAGCCCAGTAGACCTAAACTCAGGCAGACAAAAACAGGGGAAGCCCTTGGTTATAGTAATGGATAGTATCAGCTGATAATATCCAAACTGGAAAGGATTAAAAAGATGAAACAAGCATTAGAAAACATTCGTCAGATTGCCATCGAGGAACTGGCAGCAGTAACAGACCTTAAGGTGCTAGATGAGCTGCGTGTAAAATATCTAGGTAAAAAAGGCGAGCTTACAAATATCCTAAAGCAGATGGGTAAGCTATCAGCAGAGGAGCGTCCTATTGTTGGACAGCTAGCTAACTGTGTTAAAACAGACATAGAAGAAGCAATGGATCAGAAAGCTACCTCTCTTAAATCAGGTGCATTAGCTGCACAGCTACTAAGCGAAAAACTTGATGTAACTATGTCAAGAAAGCCATCGCCAATAGGTAATAAGCACCCACTGACAATAGTGCTAGATGATATTAAGGAAATTTTTCTAGGTATGGGATTCTCTGTAGCAGACGGCCCAGAAGTTGAGTATGATTACTATAACTTTGAGGCGCTTAATCTGCCAAAAGATCACCCAGCAAGAGATACACAGGATACATTCTACATTACAGAAAATATTCTACTGAGAACACAAACATCTCCAGTACAGATTAGAGAGATGGAAAATAATAAGCCTCCAATTAGAGTTATTGCACCAGGTCGAGTATATCGTTCTGACGCAGTAGATGCAACTCATTCACCACTGTTCCATCAGATAGAGGGGCTAGTTATAGATAAGGGCATTACAATGGCCAATCTTAAGGGTACACTGGATACTTTTGTTAAGAAGCTATATGGTGAAGATGCACAGATTAGATTTAGACCACATCACTTCCCATTTACTGAGCCATCTGCTGAGGTTGATGTAATGTGTTTTGCTTGTCATGGAGAAGGCTGTAGACTGTGTAAAGGCGAAGGCTGGATTGAAATTCTAGGTTGTGGTATGGTTAACCCTAAGGTGCTTTCCAACTGTGGAATTGATCCAGAAGAGTACAGTGGGTTTGCCTTTGGACTAGGCCTAGAGCGTATTGTTATGAGAAGATACTCTATTGATGATATTAGACTATTCTTTGATAATGATTTAAGATTTTTAAAGCAGTTTTAGTAGATAAGGCTAAAGTGTATTTTGATAGAATGGAAGGAATAGATAGATTATGAATATATCAATGAGATGGCTAGAGGATTATATTAAGCCAGATGTTGCTCCTCGCCAGTTTGCTGAAGATATGACAATGTCCGGCTCTAAGGTAGAAGGCTTTGAAATAGAGGGTAGTGAACTATCCAAGGTAGTAGTAGGTAAGGTGCTTTCTCTGGAAAACCACCCTAATGCAGATTCCCTAATTATCTGTAAAATAGATGTGGCAGAAGCTGAGCCAATTCAGATAGTAACTGGGGCAAAAAACCTAGTAGTAGGGGCGCTAATTCCAGTGGCACTAGATGGGTCCACACTGCCAAATGGCATTAAGATTAAAAAAGGTAAACTGCGTGGTGAACTAAGTCAAGGTATGCTGTGTTCACTAGCTGAGCTTAACCTAACGATAAATGACTTCCCTTATGCAGAGGAAGACGGTATCTTTATTATAGAAGAAGAGTGCACTGTAGGTCAGGATATCCAGTCTGCAATAGGACTAAATGACACCTGTGTAGAATTTGAGATTACATCTAACCGTCCTGACTGTATGTCTGTAATAGGTATTGCTAGAGAGGTTTCTGCAACCTACAATATGCCATACACAGTAAAAGAACCAGTGGTAAATGGTGCAGGAGATGACATAGCTAACTATCTATCTGTACAGGTAGAAAACAGTGAGCTATGCCCAAGATACTCTGCTAAGGTTGTAAAAAATGTTAAGATAGCGCCTTCTCCAAGATGGCTTAGAGAGCGTCTAAGAGCAAGTGGTGTTAGACCAATAAACAATATTGTTGACATAACTAACTATGTAATGCTTGAGTATGGTCAGCCAATGCACGCCTTTGACCATAAGTATGTAGATGGCAACAAGCTAGTAGTTAAAAACGCTGTAGATGGGGAAGAGTTTATGACACTAGATGGTGTTACAAGAACACTAAGCTCCTCCATGCTTGCAATAGCTGATGGTAAAGGCACAAGTGCTATTGCCGGTGTAATGGGTGGAGAATTTAGCTCCATTATGGATGACACTAATGTAGTGGTATTTGAGTCTGCTAATTTCCTAGGTAGCTCAGTAAGAATCACTGCTAAAAATCTAGGTATGAGAACAGAAAGCTCAGGTAGATTTGAAAAAGGACTAGATCCACAGAATACAGTACCAGCAGTAATGAGAGCTTGCGAGCTAGTAGAACTGCTAGGTGCAGGTGAGGTTGTAGATGGGCTAATTGATATTGATAATAGCTCTAAAGACCTTGTAAAAGTACCATTCCAGCCACAGTGGACAAATGATTTCATCGGTATTGATATTTCAGAAGATGAAATGGTAAGAATACTAAAATCCCTTGATTTTGATGTAGTAGATGGACAGGTTATAGTACCTTCCTTTAGAGCAGATGTAAATCACAAGGCTGATATTGCAGAGGAAGTAGCGAGAATTTACGGATATGATAATATCCCAACTAAGCCACTACTAGGTACAGCACAGGCAGCACTGACTCCTATGCAGGCATTTGAGAGAACTGTTTCTACAGCGCTACTAGCACAGGGACTAAATGAAATAGTAACATATTCCTTTATCAGCCCTAAATACTACGATAAAATCGCTCTAGATCCAAACTGCCCACTGAGAAATTCTGTAACAATTATGAATCCTCTAGGTGAAGATACTAGTGTAATGAGAACAACAACAATTCCTTCTATGCTAGAAATACTAAGCAAGAACTATAACTTTAGAAATAGCTCTGCCTCACTGTATGAAATAGCAACTAAGTACATTCCAACAACTAGTGATAAGCTACCAGAGGAAAAGAAGGATATTACTATTGGTATCTACGGTAATGACTGTGACTTCTACAGTGTTAAATCCGTTGTAGAAGCAGTGGCGGCTTATGCTAATCTACCAGAGTTAACATTTACAGCTACAGGAGATATTAATGCCTTCCACCCAGGAAGAACAGCAGTAATTAGCTATGGTGATGTTAAGCTAGGTGTAGTGGGAGAAATACACCCACAGGTACTAGAAAACTACGAAATAGGCACAAGAGCTTATGTTGCTACAATATCACTTGAAGCTATGTTTAACATTGCTAATAACGATATTAAGTATAAGCACCTACCTAAATACCCAGCAACAACAAGAGACCTTGCACTGCTATGTGATGATGAAACACCAATTAAATCATTAGAGCTTGCAATCGGTCAGGCTATGGGAGCAATATGTGAATCTGTAGAGCTGTTTGATGTATACAGAGGTACCCAGCTACCAGAAGGTAAGAAGAGTGTAGCATTTAACATTACACTAAGAGCAGAAGACCGTACCCTAACAGTGGAAGAAGCTGACAGTGCAGTGAAAAAAGCACTAAAATCAGTGGAAAAACTAGGGGCAACACTAAGATAATAGAATTTATTATTAGTGCTTTTACAATTTAAAAGTTAAACAAAGGGGCAGTGATGAAGTTTTCATCACTGCCCCTTTATATTTTGATTTAAGATTGTGTATGCTGGATTAGCGCTGTTTTAATACATTTAAAAAGGTACTTACATCAGCAATATCATCAAAATTACCATGTTCCATATCATAAAGACTAATCTTATTAGTGTCTAGATTATAATAAAAAGTCATGGAATAAACTTCATCAGGCAGGGTAATAGCCATAACATTACTACCAGATATATTTAAACTAATAACATTATTTACATCTAAAAAGGATATCCCCTTAAAGTTATAGGTGTCAAATAAACTAAATTTTTCAGATACTTCTTCATCGTCCATATATCCATGCACTGTTACCATAATGCTATCATCGGTTTTATAAAATTCATAGCTCCTATCAGTAGATACTGAGATGTCAAGAATGGGCTTAGGCAGTCCTATTTCCACCAATCTATTATAGTTAAACTGGCTGTCATGGTAGTGAGGAGGCTCTATGGATTTTAAAAATTCTGCTGCATCTTCGCAACCAGACTCATAAGCTAGATGATAGGCACGCTTGCCATCTCCATTTACCTTTTCAATGTCGGCGCCACATTCTATTAGATACTTACACATCCCTAGATGGTTATTACTAGCAGCTATATGTAGTGCAGTGTCATTTCTAGTAAAAACTTGGTTGTTTTTATTATAATTTACATCTACACCCTCAGCTACTAAATATTTTATTACTACCCAGTTTTTCATATCAGATTCTGATTTGTTTTTCATGAATGGGGAGGATCTTACCACATTGTATACCAAAGCTTTAAATGTAAGGCCAGCAGATTCTTTTATACTATATCCGTGGTCTTGGGCACATTTTATAAATTCTATGATTTTCTCTACAGGGTTATCTGCAATCTCATAGGTAAGGCCATATAGTACATCACTGCCCTCTCGATAGTCATAGGAAGGTCTTTTGATGTTTATATCAGCACCTTGTGACATTAAATACTCCACTAATTCCATATCTAGGGATCTAAAAGCATCATGAAGTACAGGTAGATGGTTATTATTTATATCAGCACCATTACCAATTAACCACTCAAAAGCCTTCTTATGTTTAATCGCCATGTTTAGAGGGTACTGACTATTATACATCTCGTTAAGATTCCATTTATAGGTGTCTTTAATCTGTTGTAACTCTGAGATGTTTCCTTCCTCAATAAGAGGTTTGATTTTTTTATATAATTTGTCCTGCTCTCGGCGAGCTTTTTCTATCTGTCTATAGTCCATAGTACACTCCTAAAGTAGTATTGTCAGTTATATGTAAGTTAATTGTAGTATTATCCCTTTTGTTCTTCCTTAAGGTATTCTCTTGATAGATTAATGTAGTTAATAGCTGACTGGGCGTTATGGGCTATCTGCGCTTCAGTTAATGGCTTAACTGCTTTGGCTGGAGAGCCTAGCACAAGCATTCCATCAGGGATAATAGTATTAGATGTCACAAGGGCACCAGCGCCTACTACACAGTTTTTGCCGATAACTGCTCCGTCTAGAATAATACTACCCATGCCAATAAGGGTGTTATCACCAATAGTACAAGCGTGAACAATAGCACTATGGCCTATAGTTACATCTTTGCCGATTATGGTAGGTAGCCCATTATGCTCATGTACCACAGCATTATCCTGAATATTTGTGCCATCACCTATTACTACTCTATCTACATCGGCTCTTATCACTGCATTGTGCCAGATACTACAGTTTTGACCAATGGTGATATCTCCTACTAGTCTTACCCCTGGTGCTATGTAGGTACAGGGCTGTGTTTGTGGGGATTTACCTCTGAAACTATCCATATTTATGACCATACCTCTCTTATATAATTTTATATTAAAATATTCTGGGTTGTAAATTAAGCCAAAAGCTCCATAGGGCATCTACTTTGGTAGATTTTTCATCCTATCTATAATACTACCACAAGGGCAGATAACGAGATACTCCTTATTAAACTTTATTAAAGGTATAAAAAATACATGGAAATAGTTTTAATTACATATCATAGTGCTATCCAGTCTATTTCCACAGCTGTGACAATTAGTAGGGAAGGTTCCCATATTTTTACTTTTGTTACCAGTGCCAGCTATAAAAAACAAAATCCCACCTCCAATTCTATAAAAGCAAATTCACTATTTAAAGATAGTATATAATAATAGGGTAATTTTATCAAGTAAATAAGTAAAAATTTACCTTTGAGAGTAAAAGATTAAAATATTGTAATATATATTGAATAAAAACGCAGTTTTTTATCTAAATTTCGTTACTATTGTATTGATTTATATTGAACTTAGGTGTAAAATTAAATAGTATGCTTAACAGTGATGTATAAATAAACATAGTATAAATAAATAGAGATTATTTAACATAGAAATATATAAGGCTATTAACAGCCTTAACAATACCCAAGAAAGGTGGAATTAATTTTGAAAAGATACCTAGCAGTAATTTTAGCAGGGATTATGCTATTAACAACTAGCTGTAGTCAGCGAACAGAGGGTAATATACCTTCAGAAACTAAAGATATATCTTCAACATCTACCCCAGAACCTACAACAGAACCTACCCCAGAACCTACAAAAGATATTGAAGTAACAATAAATCCAGAAACCACACCAGAGCCTACGGCAGAAGGTCAGGATACATTAGATAGTGGAGAGGTAAATTCCATTACACCTACAGCAGAGGCAACTCCAACACCGACACCTACACCGACAGCAACACCAACGCCAACACCTACAGCAACACCGACGCCAACACCTACAGCAACACCGACGCCAACGCCAACTCCGACGCCAACGCCAACACCGACCCCAACGCCTACTCCTACACCAACACCAACTCAAGCAGTTCCACTTCCAGAGGAAGTACCTGTTTTTAATGAAGAGGACAGCAGCAGTAATACTGCTAGTAGTGTTGATGTTTCAGGTGAGCTTAGGGCAGTATGGATATCATATTTGGATTTTTACAGTTTATTAACCGATAACTCAGCTAGTCAGTTTGCTGCTAATATGGATAGAGTTTATAGTAATATGGTGGCAGATGGCTTTAACACAGCTATTGTACAGGTAAGACCTTTTGGAGATGCATTATACCCTTCTGAATACTTTCCATGGTCACATATTTTAAATGGTGATAAAGAAGGAGTAGATCCTGGTTTTGATCCATTACAGATAATGATTGACGGAGCAAAAAAATACGGACTGCGTATTGAAGCATGGATAAATCCTTACAGAGTAAGAGCTAGCTCCTCAATACCTGATATTTCCTCTGATAGCCCAGCAGCTACACTACAGGGAACAGATGCTGTAATTTACTATGGAGATGGCATATACTTTAATCCAGCCAGTGATACAGCAAGGGATTTAATCACCGATGGTGTAATAGAGATTGTAGAAAACTATGATATAGACGGAATACACTTTGATGATTATTTCTACCCTACTACCGATGCTGCCTTTGACAGTAAATACTATAATAGCTACACAGGTTCACTATCCCTAGGAGATTGGCGCCGAGAAAATGTAGATAAGCTAGTAAAACAGGTTTATAGCGCAATTAAAGCAGAGGATAGCACAGTAGAATTTGGTATAAGCCCACAGGCTAACTTTGAGAATAACTACGATAAACAATATATTAATGTACAGAAATGGTTATCTAACACAGGGTATATTGACTATATCTGCCCACAGGTTTACTTTGGATTTGACAACGAAGCCTACCCTTATAATTACACCATTAATGCTTGGGATGATTTAATAAAAGTAGCTGGAATAGACCTTTATATTGGGCTTTCACCCTATAAGATAGGACTAGAAGATACTTGGGCAGGCAGTGGTAAAACCGAATGGATTACCGATGATGAAATTCTAGCAAGAATGGTGGAAAATGCCAGAGATTTAGATAATTATGATGGATTTTTCATGTATAGATATGATTCAATATATAATCCTGCATCAGGGGTTAAATCACAGGTAGTCAAGGAAATGGCAGCTTTAGAAAAACTGCTAGACTAGTCAGTGGTAATAGTAAACTTAACTATTTGTGTACCCATATATAAAACCATAAAGGAGTGTAAAAGTGGCTAAAATTCTTAAAAATAAAAAAGCAGTCTGGGGAATAATGTGTACCTTAATGATACTAGTAACTGGTGCTATAGTAGGATATGCAATATACACCAGTGATGGAAATATAATGGTAGAGGATCCTTCCTCCTCGATGGTTTCTCCTGATAGTAGTGAAATGCCAGAGGAAACTTTCCACCCAGAGGAAACCACAGAGCCCAGTGGGGAAACACCATCAACAGAAGATGGAGATGCTACCCAAGAGGACGGTAGCACACCTCCAACTGGTGATGTAGACCTTAGTGATAATGAGAATAATAATTTTCAGGGGGTAACTACGGTAAATATACCGTCGGTTATGCGTGCAGTTTATCTTTCCCCTGGAGAGGATTACCTTAAAGGCGCTACCGATGAAGAGACAGTTAAAGCAGAAATTGATGCTGCATTAACCCATGCAAAAAACCTAACTATGAATACCATTATATTTGAAACAATGATGGAGGATAAACTTGTTTATCTTAATTCTACATTTCCTAATATAATGAATGAATTTGATTCCCTAAAATACGCTGTAGATAAAGCCAAAGAGATGGGTTTTTACACTTATGCAATCTACAATGTAAACTATCTACCACAGGGAGATAGCATAGTATCTACCTCGTATATAGACAGTGGAGATATAGACTTAATTACAGATAATCTAGAGAGATTTACCTATAACTATTATGTAGATGGTATTATCCTAGATGACTATTACAATGTAGCTGGAGAAGAAAGCTACAGCCACTATCTAAAATACGGTGGTGGTATGGGATATGAAGAATATATGTTAGCTACTTCAGAAGCTCTTTTTACCATCTGTACCGATATAATAAGAGATATTTCTCCAGCTATACAGGTGGGGATGATGACTGAATCTGTATGGGAAAACCAGTCAGTTAACTCAGAAGGGCCTCTTACAAATGCCAGCTTTACAGCACTGGGCACAGGTAATTCTGATAATAGATCCTATGTAGAGGACTTTATCCCTGACTTTGTAATGGTGAAAACCAGCTCTCACACCGAAAGTAGTTCTATGAATTTCTCCGAAATTGTAGAGTGGTGGGACGGTCAGTGTAGCGGTGTAGGAATGCCACTTTACATAGTTCACGCCAGCAGTAAAGCAGCCAGTGAAGAAACAGGTTGGACAGAGTATGATCAGCTTATCAAACAGCTAATTGTAACAGATGATCTAGCAAGTTTTGATGGTAGTGTTTATGATTCACTGTCTAGAATGGTGGCTAATCCTAAGGATTTTGCTACTATGCTAGTGCAGTATTATAACAACGAGATTAACCCAGACCATGTACTTAAAGAGTTAGCAGTTACCCAGCCTACAAAGCTAACTTTTGAAACTTTTGAACCAGCAGTAATCTTCCAAGGGGCTTCTGATCCTAATGTTGAGATTACCTTTAATGGGGAAGCCATACAAACAGATGAAAATGGTTACTTCTCTATAAATATGCCACTGGATCCAGGAGATAATAGATTTGTCATTGACCATAAGGGCAAAACAATGACCTATAATATTTTTAGACGAGTGGTTATTATTGATACATTCTCACCAACAGGTAATATTACCCTAGATGGTGGTATGGAGATAACTGTTTCAGCACTTGCTTATGATGATGCGACAGTTACAGCTACTTTAAACGGCAAAACAATCACCCTAGTAAAAGACGATACCCTTGATGATGATGTTAATGTAGCCTCTAACTATTCTAGCTTTAGTGGATCATTTACACTACCAGAAGCAACAACATCAGCACAAAACCTAGGTAACATAGTGATTAAAGGTAGTTGGCAGGGAATGAATGAAACTAAAACTGCTGCCAGTGTTACAGTAAATAAGAAGATAACCTTAACAGGTGGTGAGCCAGTTCAGGTTATAGCGGATCTTGCTGAAACCTTCCCAACAGGGGTAATTAATGATAATTCTAGCCCATACTACTATCCACTGCCTAAGGGAACACTGGATTATGCAGTAGGTAGCGAAATTATCTATAGAACAGCAGATAAGACCTTCTCATATTACAATCTAGCTTCAGGGCTGAGAGTGTATTCAGCAGATATTAAAGCTGTTGCTGATAGTATGGCACCAGATGATAATGAGATAGACGATATTAGCCTGAGAAGTGATTCAAAATACACTTATCTAACAGTGGAAATGGATCAGAAGGTATCCTACACATCTACCTATACTGAAAGTGAATTTAAGATTAAATTCCATTATACAAGTGAAGTGCCAAATGCAGCAACAACACCAAGTAACTCTCTATTTAATAAGCTTGGTTGGGATGGGACAACCTTAGTGTTAGACCTTAAGAAAACAGGTTCATTTATGGGATACACAGCATATTACAGTGGTGATGATCTAGTAATTAGATTCCTAAATCCACCAGCAGTGTCTGGCAATAGTCTAGCAGGTGTAAGCATTGTAATTGACCCAGGACATGATGGAAGTGACACAGGTGCCTTAGGATTCTTACCAGCCTACCCCGAAAGCGTAATAAATCAGATGATTTCCACCAAGCTATCAGCTGAGTTAAAGTCCCGTGGGGCAACAGTTTACACTATAAACACCACAGGATCTAGTAAGGTCACTTTAGAAAGTCGACTAAATACAGCAGCAGCACAGAATCCACATATACTACTTAGCATCCACTCTAATAGTGCTACAAATAGCTCAGCAGTAGGTAGTGAATCCTACTACTTTAACCTGTATTCCAGATACCTAGCAGGCTATGTATCACAGGAAGTAGCAGGGGCTATGAATACTACAAACAGAGGTGGAAAGTACAACCTATTCTATATGACTAGGGATATGGGATTTGCTTCTACCTTAGTTGAGGTTGGATTTATGTCTAATCAGACAGAGTATAGAAAACTTATTGATGTTGATTATCAGCAGGATGTTGCAGAAGCTATTGCAGATGGAGTTTATAACTATCTAAGGTACTTAGGAGGTAGCTCAGTGCCATCAGGTAGCACATCTACCACTCCGACACCAACAGCTACCCCTACACCTACTGCAACTCCAAATACATCAACAGATGATGAAATCCCAGAGGAAATCACATTAAATGAGGAAGACTTACTATTATCCATTGATGAAACATTTAAATTAGTAGCAGATGTTTACCCAGAAGATGCAAATGATGACATTGAATGGGAAAGTGATGACACTGATATTGCTACAGTATCTACATCAGGGCTGGTAACTGGTAAAGATGTGGGTACAACAAGGATTTATGCTATATCTGAAGAAGATGGTGATGTATATGCCTACTGTGATGTCGAGGTAAGTAATAGATATGCTGACCAAGATATTGAGCCATCTGATATTGAGATTGATAGAAGTAAGCTTACTTTATATGTAACAGAAGAACACCAGCTATCAGCTACAGTAAGTCCTAGTAATGCAGCAAATCGTGATGTAATATGGATTTCAGAAGATGAAAGAATAATTACTGTAGATGAAGATGGTGTGGTAAAAGCTATACGAGAAGGTACAGCGGACATTATTGCTGAAACCTATGATGGTAAGCAGTATGACTTCTGTACAGTTACTGTACATGAAACTGGTGATGACGATGTAACTGGTGTAGAGTTTGAGACTGATGAAATTAAAATCTTTGAGGGAAATAGTGATGCTCTATCCTACACTGTACTGCCAGTTAGTGCCTATGACAAAGATGTGACATTTACCTCTAGTGATAGTGATATAGTTGAGGTAAACGGAGATGGGGAAATTTTTGCTAGATCTCCAGGTGCTGCAACTATAACAGTAACCACATATGATGGAGGAAAAAAAGACAGCTGTAGAGTAGCAGTTATAGCTATACCAGATGGATTTAGCGATCCACCACAGCTTAATTTTGAGATTAGGGATATAACCCTATATGAAGATGAAACAGAGCGAGTATACTTAGATTTATATCCATCTAATTTAAATCCCGATGATATAGATATTAGTATTAAGAGGATAAGCGGTGGTTCTGCACCTGTATCCATTGATTATGATTCTAGGGAAGGTTATGTTGATATTGAGGCATTAGATAGTGGTGTAGTAGAGATTACTGCCACCCATATGGATTATGAATTTATTAGTGATGTATTAACTATAACTGTAGAAGATTAGAATATATAGGCTATACCTATACTAAAAGTATCTTACATGGTATGATAGTGTAGGTGTAGCCTATTTTCTATAAAATCATCATATAGCCACTGTAATATTGATGTGTAGATGGTTGATTTTACATTTAAAAATATTTTACAGATAAAATTCACAACTTCTACACAATGATAAACCATTAATTTGCTATAATTAGTATAGCTATCCACCCAAAGAAGAAAGAAGAGGTATGCCCTTAATGAAAAAAATCTCAGTTTTGTTAGTAGCTTTATTAGTAATAGTAATGTTTATAGGTTGCAGTGGTACAGATAATAGCTCATCTACAGTAGTAGTGACACCGGAGCCAACAGTAGCTACAACTCCAGAGCCAACACCTACTCCTACACCAACCCCGACCCCAGAGCCAACACCTACTCCCACACCAACTCCAACTCCTAAACCGGAATTATACCCAACTGAGGCAAATATGAATTTAGAATTACCTTTACATGGAGCTACAGCCTATGCAGCTGTAGAGCTTGCAATTTATGAGGAACATAGCTTACAGGCTAATGTTTTAGGTTGGATTACAGCAGGAGCAGCATTTACCATTGAGGAAGATTTAGGTACATGGTGGAGAATATCTATAGATGGTTATAACGGTTGGGTAATTAGTAGCAATACAATGATTAATCTTCCAGATGTTATACCATCTATTATATATAATAATACCAATACCTACTCCTCGATGCTTATGTCCTCGGGAATATCTATTCCACAGGTTACAGGTGAGGCGCTTTATAGTGCTAGAGATTACAATAATCGTTTAGGCAGAGAAGAATATATTATGCCTGTGCTATATGGTATGGCAGATAAGATTCAGATAGCACAGAATGCAGCCTTAGCAGAGGGAAATAGTTTAGTTATGTATGAGGCTTTTAGACCTACACCAGCCCATAATCTTGTATTTGATCAGTTGACTATATTAGTAGCAGAAAATCCTGAGGTTTATGCAGGGGTTACGGCTGATGGATTTACAGCAAACTGGTTTTTAGCACCAGCACCTTATAATCATCAGCGTGGTACAGCTATTGATGTAAGTTTGGCACAGGTACTAGCTACAGAAGAAGTTCAGGTAGGGGATTATGGCTATACCCATATTACCCAGTACAGTGAATATGAGATGCAAACACTTATTCATGAGCTAAGCTCTAAGGCAGCAGTTTTTCCACCTTGGGTATCCTCTAGCTCTATGGAAGCATGGAAAACAGCGCCACTGGACAGCGATATAACAGAGGGATCTATACTGTTACAGAGATATTGCACCACAGGAGGGCTGACACCACTTGCTTCAGAATGGTGGCATTTTAACGATACACCTAATACTGGATATGCTATGCAAATTGGGGTATATGGTTGGTATAACCTTGATAGAACAGTAAGTTATCCACCATTATTACTAGAGGAAACCATTCCTGCAAATAGTGAAGAAATAATAGAAACCACAGCACCTTTAGAAACTACAATGACTACAGAAACCACAGCACCTATAGAGGGATAGGTATATTAATGCTTTATAAGGAAAGAAAGGTAGAGCTATAATTGTGACGGAATATAATGATAAAAGATGTACTAAGTGCATACTAGATGATGGAGAGAACTGGTGCAGTTGCGATCCAAAAGAAAGTGGAAATAAAAAATGCTACCTAGGATCTGATACGGTACTAAGGGGTAATTTTGTTGTGGGAAAAACTATCTCCAGTGACGGAGAAACCACCCATTATATGGGTTATGATCGTCAAAGTGAGGAGAAAATAGTTATAACCGAGTATTTCCCATATCCTATATCTCAGCGCCACGAGAACTGTGAAACTATATTGCCTAGCAGTGGGAAAGAGGTTTCATATAAAGCATTAATGTCCGAGTTTGAGGAGATTATTAATCTACAAACTACACTAAGCAGTGACTATAATATAATAGCCCCTTACAATGTGCTAGCTGATAATAATACCATTTATGGGATCTACAATTATAATGAATATACCCCACTGGAAAAATATCTAGAGGACAAGGGCGCCCCACTGGTATGGAATGATATTAAAGGCGCTTTTTTACAGCTTTGTAGTACGGTGATGGCAATACATAAAAAAGGTGTTATCCATCGTGGTATCTGTCCAGAGAATATTATGATTAATAGCAGTGGACTGATATATCTAACAGGTTTTTCTACAGCAGCAAACCGAACTGACGACAGTGAGATAAAATCAACACTGTACGAAGGATATTCTGCTCCAGAGCAGTATAGTATACGAGGTTGGCAGTCGGAGTGGACAGATGTTTACGGTCTGGCTGCACTGCTTTATACAATGCTTACAGGGGTAGTACCTATAAGAGATGATAATGGTAATATTAAACCAGCAATAGATATAAACCCTAATATACCTGATTTTGTTTCTCAGGGAATAGCAGCCTCCTTAATTGAACAGGGCATGTATCGCTTAGGTGAGGTGGATAGATTTACTGCCATGCTACTAGAGGACACCTCTGCAAGTACAGCGGTTTTTGACAGCGTTGCACCAACACAGGTCAAGGCAACACAGATACCAAGTGTTAAGGATATTCAGCATACAATTCATGGTGGTACAATAATTATCGAAGATGTGGAAAAAGCACTGGAAGAAGCAAAAAAACAATCAGCAACACAAATTCCAGAAGTTTTACCAGTAAAGCAATCAGTAATCAGGCTTAGAAAGCGTCATGGTTTTCTAGTGGCAACAGTGGCACTGGTAATTATTATAGCATTAGGATTAATAGATGATTATAATAATGTACCTATAGAGATTGTACCTGTAGAAAGTCCACCAGTGATAATGGATTTAGATACAAAGTATCTACCTGATTTTACTGGGCAGAATGCCGACGAGGTAGTAAACCTTAATGCCAGTCAGGACAGCTATCGACTGATTATTAGGGAGGATTTTAGCAGTACAGTGCTAGATGGTGATATAATCTCACAAAAACCAGAGCCAGGAACATCTTATGTAAATAAGCCCTATGTTATACTTACTGTAAGTACAGGAATGAGAGAGATACCTATGCCCTCTATAATTGGACTTACTACACAGGAGGCAATAGATACCCTTACAGCCTATGGTATTAATCACCGAGTATTTGAGGTTATAGATGAAAGTTTAACCGAGGGGTATATAGGTAGAGCCACAGTAGAGCCAGGCGAAATGGTAGATATATATGATGACACTGTTTATCTGTACACAGGAGTTAATGTGGAAGTAGAGTCAGAGGATACGGAAGATAAAGAAGATGGGTCTACAGAGTAGAATAACTATAAAATCATGGTAAATATAGTCAATTTATCACATTGACAAAGGTAAAATATAACATTATAATAAATATATAAAATTTAATATTACTTATTAGGTGCAAATTACTGCATAATAGGGAATACGGTGAGAGTCCGTAACAGCCCGCGCTACTGTAAAAATGACGATCGGTATAAAGGTCACTGTGTTTAGGATACATGGGAAGGCATTCCGAAAGGTTGATTTTGAGTCAGGATACCTGCCTAATAAGCTATTTGGTTTCTTCGGTGGGGAGTGCCAACTATAGGTAAGTTATAAAAAAACCACTAGTAATAGTGGTTTTTAGTGTATAATACAGTGATAAACTATTAGTAATAGGGATTTTGACAGGGTTATACGCTACCAAACAATTAAAATAGCTTTGAAGCAAGGAAAGATATCTACAAGGGAGTAGATGATTTTTAAGTTTTGGTTTTTTTATAGTTTGAAAACCACTAGTAATAGTGATTTTAGCTTATATAAGCACTTTTTATATGGAGTGGTGGATACTGCTCTTATAAACTTTCCTACTTTTATATAAGGTAGGGAAGTAGTCTTTTATGCTGAAACCACTGTTATTAGTGGTTTTATTTATGTATTAGCAACCTATTTTCAGTACTTGATAAAATATCTAATAGATAACATGGGATATAACCCATTTAAAGAAAGGTAGACAGAGAATATGGCTATAGAAAATCTAACAAGTTTCATAAAAGAGATAGACAACAGTGCAAAGGAACAGGCAAAAAATCGATGGGACAGCGTAGCAAAACCCCTTAATAGCTTAGGTATATTAGAGGAAAATATTATAAAAATCGCAGGGATACAAGGCAGTAAAGTTGATATAAGTAAAAAAGCAGTGGTGGTTATGTGTGGTGATAACGGAGTAGTAGAAGAAGGGGTAACCCAGACTTCTATGGAGGTTACAGCAATAGTAACTGAGAATTTCGCTAAGGGAAACACCTGTGTAAATATAATGTCTAACCTTGCAGGGGCTAAGGTATTCCCAGTAGATGTGGGAATATACCGAGATTTAGACCAAGAGGGCGTAATAGATAGAAAGATAGACTACGGTACAAAGAATTTTACCAAGGAGCCAGCAATGACTAGGGATCAGGCGATGAAGGCTATAAATGTAGGAATATCCATGGTAAAAGAGCTAGTAGAACAGGGATATAATCTTATAGCCACTGGGGAGATGGGCATAGGTAACACTACTACCAGTAGTGCTGTAACAGCAGTAATACTGGGTATGGAGGTAGAAAAAGTTACAGGTAGAGGCTCAGGCCTTAGTAGCAGTGGACTGGACAAAAAGGTAAATGCCATTAAAAAAGCCATAGAGCTACACAAACCAAACCGGGGAGATAGTGTGGATATACTATCAAAAGTAGGTGGATATGATCTAGCGGGCCTTACAGGAGTGTTTATCGGTGGTGGGCTTTACGGGGTGCCTATTTTAGTAGATGGGATAATATCCTCAGCAGCAGCACTGCTAGCAAAAAATATTAATTCCCAGTTAACCCAGTTTATGATAGCTTCTCATATTTCCAAAGAGCCGGCTGGAGAAGCTATAATGAAAGAGTTAGGGCTTAAGCCTTTCCTTAATGCTGATATGTGTTTAGGTGAGGGAACAGGTGCAGTAGCCATAATGCCCCTACTAGATATGGCTGTGTCAATATATAATAATATGAGTACATTTAATCAGATAAATGTGGAGGATTACACTCCACAGGAATAGGAAAACTATGACTGCATTAATAATAGGTGGTACTTCCAGTGGTAAATCACAGTTTGCAGAGGATTTAATTACTAGGCTACAGGGTCTGCGAAAGTACATAGCCACAATGGAGCCACTGGACAAGGAAAGCCAAGATAAAATAGACCGTCATCGTCAAATGAGAAAGGATAAGGATTTTACTACGGTGGAAATTCCCCGTAACCTTAAATCCTATACCTTTAACAGCACAGATGCTGTGCTACTAGAATGTATGTCCAATCTACTGGCAAATGAGATGTATGGTAAAGACCACTGCCAAAATCCTGTAGAGGAAATTACCCAAGGAGTGGATAATCTAATGGATAGCTGTAGAGATGTAATAATAGTTACCAATCAGATTTTCTGTGATGGCGTTGACTATCAGGGTATGGAGGACTATATAGAAAATCTCGGTACTATTAATAGCTACATAGCTAGAAAAGCACAGCTAGTAGTAGAGGTAGTAGCTGGTATCCCCATAGTTTTAAAAGGCGAGGAAATTTTATCTAATATATCCATCAGAAAGGTAAATAACAAATAATGAAATTAATTAATAATATAGTAGTTGCATTTTCTATGTATTCTAAAATACCTATGCCAAAAAGTAATTGGGAAAAAGAAAATATGGATTATGCCATTGCAGCATTTCCCTTAATAGGAGGGGTACAGGCAGCACTTTTAATAGGGTGGTGGCATTTAGCACAGTTCTTACAGTTAGGCAGTTTAATATTTGGTGCTGTAGCAGTGGCTATTCCCTTAATAATCACTGGTGGGATACATATGGACGGTTTCTGTGATACAGTAGATGCCCTTAGTTCCCATGGTAATAAAGAAGATAAACTGAGAATACTTAAGGATCCAAACGCTGGTGCCTTTGCTGTAATATGGGCTGGGGTGTATCTTATGATATACTTTGCCTTTGTAAGTCAGCTTTATAATAACTTTAGTGGGGTGTTAATTCTTTCCTGTGGTTATATATTAGTTCGTGCCTTTAGTGGTGTTGGGGTAGTATCCCTTAAATCAGCTAAAACCAGTGGTGTGCTATATACCTTTGGAAGTAGTGCCAACCAACTAAACTCTAAGAGGATTTTCTATATATACATGGCAATGATACTTATTACCATTAGCCAGATACATCTAGCTACAGGGCTAATAGCTTTTATTACTGTAGTGTGGATATTTTTCTGGTATAGAAAACTTTCCTACAAACATTTTGATGGGATAACAGGGGATTTAGCTGGGTACTTCCTACAGATTGCAGAGCTATCTATAATAATAGTGGTGGTAATAGTAGATTGTATATTTAAGGTGGTGTTATAGTGGTTTTAGTTTTAGGTGGCAGATGTCAGGGAAAAGAAGCCTTTATAAAGGATTTATTCCCAGATGTAAGTATATCAAATGGAAATACTGTGGATTACAAGGATATATCATCAGCAGAGATAATAATTAATCTTAATGGGCTTATTATGAGGATGATAGAAGATAACTATAGCAATGATGATATTACCCAGGAAATAATGAAGTTTAAAGGCAGTGGAGTAAGCTGTGATATAGTAGGCAGTGGGGTGGTGGCAATGGATAAAACCCTACGACGATATATAGATTTAACAGGGAGAATATCCACCCTTATAGCAGAAAAAAGCAGTCAGGTATACCGAGTAACTGCCGGAATAGGAAATAGGATAAAGTAATATTTTAAGGTGGTGGACTGTGAATATACATCTAATACGCCATGGCAAAACTAAAGGTAATCTCCTTAGAGTATATCTAGGTAGTACCGACGAGCAGTTGTGCCAAGAGGGAAAAGACGAGATTATTAATCTAGCAAATGACAACTACTACCCTTTAGTAGATAAAATCTACTGTAGCCCCTTAAAACGAGCAGTAGAAACAGCAAAACTTATATATAAATCCAGAGATATAATTACCATGTCTAATTTGGCAGAGCGTGGCTTTGGGATTTTTGAGTATAAAAGCTATGAGGAGTTAAAGGACAATCTAGATTATATAAACTGGCTGAACACTATGGGGGTATCTACAGTAGAGGGTATGGAGGATTATAATAGCTATACAAAGCGAGTTATAGATGGATTTAATGAGATAGTAGCACAGTCACAGGACAGTGAAAGGGTAGCTATAATTTCCCATGGTGGCAGCATTATGGAGATACTACGATACCTTAATGGTGGCAGTATCTATGATTATCAGTTAGGAAATAGTAGAGTATATAGCTTTGCTGTAAATAAAGAGGAATATTTAAAGAAGAGGTGACAACTTTGTTTTACTGGGCAGGAATAGTGGCAACAGCTTTAATATTAGATTTAATTATAGGGGATCCACAGTATAGTTTTCATCCAATAAGACTGGTTGGAAAACTAATAGAATGGGTAGAGGGCAAGATAAGACCACATTTTAAGGAATGTAATCAGTCTTTATTTCAAGGTGGAGTTATAACAGTGGTTATTGTAATAGCAGTATGCCTAGTTGTAGTACATAATATAATAAGGCTAGCCTATATAATCAACCCCACTATAGGATGGATAGTACAGGCGCTAATCTGTTATGTATGCCTATCAACAGGTAGCCTTAAAAGTGAAAGTATGAAGGTTTATAAACCTTTACAAGCAGGAGATGTTGAAGGTGGCAGAAAAGCAGTGTCTATGATAGTAGGTAGAGATACCACTAGCCTAGACGAAAAAGGCATTACAAAAGCCACAGTGGAAACCATAGCAGAAAATACAGCAGATGGAGTAATAGGGCCACTGTTTTACATGATATTTTTCGGTGCTGTAGGGGGATTTGTCTACAAAGCCATAAATACTATGGATTCCATGCTAGGGTATAAAAACGATAAATACCTATATTTTGGCAGAGCAGCAGCAAAGCTTGATGATATAGCTAATTATATACCAGCAAGGCTGGCAGCAGTGTTTATGATTATTGCCAGTGGTATAGCTGGATTTGACAGTGATAACGCAGTAAAGATATACAAAAGGGATAAAAACAACCACCAAAGCCCAAATTCTGCCCATACAGAGGCAGTGTGTGCAGGTGCTTTAAACATTCAGTTAGCAGGAAATGCTTATTATTTTGGTAAGTTATGTGAGAAGCCTACTATTGGAGATACTAATCGTCCTGTTACCATAGAGGATATACCTAGAGCAAATAAGCTAATGATATATAGCTCAGTAGTATCAGCAGTAATACTTCTTGCAGTAGATGTGGTATTAAATATTATATTCTAATGGGATAGTATTTTGAGAGGAGAAATAGTTTGAAACAAAGTTTCAAAGATGGGTTTTGTGGTTTTCGGTCATTATAATACACAAATACCTAGAAAGGAATGAGCATTTTTATGAAAATAGTTCATGGTGGGGATATATATTCCCATAATAATATTAGTGAAATCTTAGATTACTCAGCAAATATTAATCCTCTAGGCATGGCTGATAAGGTTAAGGAAACTATTATAAAAGCACTGCCTTTATGTGAAGCCTATCCAGATCCATTTTGTAGAAGGTTAACAGCTAAGATGGCTGATAAGCTTTCTATTAAAGGTGAGGAGATAATATTTGGCAATGGTGCAGCAGATGTGCTTTTTAGACTAATACAGTTTATTAAGCCTAAAAAAGCCCTAGTATTAGCTCCAACATTTGCAGAGTATGAACAGGCACTGGAAACCACAGCTACTAATATAAGCTACTATCCCCTAAAAGAGCAGTATGGATTTGACATAAGAGAGGATATACTAGACTATATTACCTCGGATATGGACATGGTTTTTATCTGTAATCCCAACAACCCTACAGGGGTTATTACCTCTAAGGAATTAATGATAAAGATTGTAGAAAAATGCCATAGTGTAGGTGCTATAGCTATGATTGATCAGTGTTTTAATGATTTTATTTTACATGGGGAAGAATATAGCCTTATAGATGTAATTGATAGTTACGATAATCTATTTATATTAGGTGCATTTACTAAAATTTACGCAATTCCAGGGATAAGATTAGGCTATGGAATATCCAGTAATAGAGAAATCATAGAGGGTATATATAATAGTGGACAAAGCTGGTCGGTATCTACACTAGCTCAGGAGGCAGGGATAGCAGCACTGGACTTAGATAGTGGATACACTCAGGAAACTATTGAATTAGTAGAAAAACAGCGAAATTTTCTCCTAGAGGAGCTAGAGGGACTGGGGTTTACCTGTTTTAATTCTAAGGTAAACTATATACTTTTTAAAAGTAGCCTAGGGGTAGATTTAAAATCCCAGCTAGAAAAACATAATATATTAATAAGAAGTTGTAGTAATTATAAAGGTTTAGGAGATAACTACTACCGAATAGCAGTTAAAACCCATAAAGACAATATAAAACTAATTAATACTATAAAAGATATAATAGGGTAAAGGAGATATAATGGCTGGAATTTTTCTAATAATTGACGGACTACCTGATAACCAAATAAATAATATAGAACTAGCAAAAACTGGCCAGTATTTCCCTAGTTTTACCCAGCTTAGTAAAGATATGCAGAAGGGTTTTTTTAACACTAGGGCAAAAGGATTTACTACCGATAGTTTAAGCTGTATCTCCACATTAATGGGCTGTAAACCCTGTGAAATACCTAAAGGCAGAGCCTTTTTAGAAGCAGAGTTTACTGGTGTGAATGTAGGAGATGAGGATTTAATCTTTAGGACTAATATAGTTAGTTTTAAAGATGGTAGGCTGGATAGCTTTTCCTATGGTGATGATAACTTTCGCCATAAGGCATATAAAATACTACAGGATAATTTAGATATAACAGGGATAAAACTTCACCATATAAAAAGCTATAAAGGCATACTTACACTAAAAAATGGAGGAGATTTAATTAATAAAATCACCACCTATCCACCTCATGAAAATCTAGGGATTAGCTATATCAGCTACTAGAGAAAGAGGATTTACCTAGTAAAGTATTAACCCAGTCTAATAAGATACTTAAAGAAGCAGGACTAGGGGATAATCTAGCCTTAATAATATGGGGAGAAAGTATAAAAAGCCCCATGCCTAGCTTTAAATCTCTACATAGTAGAGAAGTATCGGTAATAACAGGTGCCGAGATAGTCAAGGGTATAACTGTGGCCATGGGTGGTAAGGTGATTACTGGGGCTTGGGCAACAGGTAATATAGACACACAGCTTATGGAAAAATACCACCAGTTGGTTAAAGCTATAAATGAAGATGAAATAGTGGTTTTGCACCTAAATGGTGCAGACGAAGCAGCCCACAGTAGGGATTTTAACAGTAAGCTAGATTATCTTACTAGAGTGGATAAAGAGATAATCGCACCACTTATAAAGGAACTTAGCCCAGAGGATAAACTGTTAATCTGTTCTGATCATGGAACGGATAGTCAACAAGGAAATCACCTGTTAGGGGTACAGCCTTTTTGGTTATATGGTGGGGATAAAATAATAGAGAATAAAGTCTACAGTGGAAGAAAGGCAATATCCTTTATACTGTAGTTATAAATAATGCTTACTGAATAACTGTGTGATAAGCACACAGTTATAAATCGCCACAATATTGTGGCGATTTAACCTCAAAACAAAGGTGTTTTGAGGTTAACAGGTGCATTGATTGACAGTCTGCCTGAATTTGGAGCTATACTCCAAATTCAGAGTGCAAAGTTTTTATAATAATGGATTAAAAACTTTGCACTTCTAAACACCCAAAAATATATTAAATAAACCTATAGGTATATTTTGGGTTGTTCAGCAGACTTTAAATAAATTTTAGGAG
Source organism: uncultured Oscillospiraceae bacterium (assembly GCA_964369235.1). Lineage (GTDB taxonomy): Bacteria > Bacillota > Clostridia > Oscillospirales > Ruminococcaceae > CAYJEQ01. The sequence continues at coordinate 105,420 of CAYJEQ010000001.1, forward strand.
GACAGTTATTGATGTCAAAGGTAATAATGGTACAGGGAACCACATCAAATGCAGGTAAAAGTCTAGTTACAGCAGGGCTGTGCAGAATATTTAAGCAGGATGGCTATAGTGTAGCACCTTTTAAAGCTCAGAATATGGCTTTAAACTCCTATATAACCAGTGATGGTTTAGAGATGGGGAGGGCACAGGTTATGCAGGCAGAAGCAGCAGGAATACCACCTCATGTAGATATGAACCCAATACTTTTAAAGCCTACTAATGATACAGGCTCACAGGTTATTATACATGGTGAAGTTATAGGGAATATGTCAGCCGCTGAGTACCACAAAAGTAAACAGAAATTTGCCCCAATGGTTAAAGAAGCATATGACAGACTGGCAAAAGACTATGATATTATCGTTATAGAAGGAGCTGGTAGCCCAGCAGAGATTAACCTTAAGGAAAATGATCTAGTAAATATGGGAATGGCAAAGATGGCTAATTCCCCTGTAATAATAGTGGCAGATATAGATAGAGGGGGAGTTTTCGCCTCTTTAGCTGGGACAATAATGTTATTAGATGAAGAAGAAAAGAATTTAGTACAGGGGATGGTTATTAACAAATTCCGTGGAGATGTTAAGATACTAGAGCCAGGGCTAAAGATGATTGAAGATATAACAAAAAAAGATGTCCTAGGGGTAATTCCTTATGTAGATGTGGATATTGATGATGAGGATAGCCTAAGTGAGAGGCTTAACGCCAATGGGGTACCTGATTTAGTGGATATAGCAGTAATAAGATTACCTAGAATATCTAATTTTACTGATTTTAACTGTTTGGAGCGTATTGCTGGAGTAAGTTTAAGATATGTTACAAATCCTAGCCAGCTAAAAAACCCTAATATGATAATTCTACCAGGAACAAAGAATACTATGGAGGATTTACTGTGGTTAAGACAATCAGGGCTAGAAGCTGCAATACTTAAGTTAAATAAGGCCGGTACAGTGGTATTTGGTATCTGTGGTGGTTATCAGATGTTGGGGGAAAAACTATCTGACCCAGATGGTGTAGAGCATGGTGGAGAGCTTAGAGGTATAGGGCTACTGCCTTGTGAAACAGTCTTTGAGCCACAGAAGGTGCGTACAAGGGTTGTGGGTAATTTTGAGAATATAGGTGGGAAGCTATCGGATATCTCAGGGCTAGAGTTTGAAGGATATGAAATACATATGGGTAGAACAACCTCCAGGGCTAGTGAGGGCAGCCTAAGTACCATTACCGAAACTGCTGGTGGGGTGGAAGTTCACAGTGATGGATATTATAGTGGGAATGTTTACGGCTCGTACATACATGGGATATTTGACCGAGAAGAGGTGGCTAAGGGAATAATTATATCTTTACTTAAGGATATGGGACTTAGCTATGAAGATGTAATGGCAATGGATATGGAACAGTATAAGCAGGATCAATATGATAAATTAGCCTTTACTATGAGAAAAGGACTTGATATTTCTAAAATATATAGTATAATTGGTATTGATAAATAATAAAAAATAATTAAAACAGCTCAACAGAGCTGTTTTAATTATTGGAGTAAAATAGTGTAATTAGTATGCTATTAAAAGAAAGAATGATGATAGGTCAGGACATCATATTAAAAAAAGAAAAATGAAAATTTACTGAATAAGGGAGTATTAGCTCATATGAAGAAGTCAACAGCAGCAATACTAATTGCAATAATAGTTATAGTAATATTTTTTATTCCATTTTCTAAAGAAGTTTATGAAGATGGTGGTACACAGGTTACTACTGCACTTACCTATAGAGTAGTGCGCTGGAACAAAGAGGGTTATGAACCTTTTACTAGGGTATACTTATTCCCTAAAAACTTTGAAATAATTGATAATCTGTGGAGACATGAACTGAGTAAAATTCAGGGAGAAGATAGCACAGAGGATCAGGATTTAGACTACATAGTGGTTCCTGAAGGACTAGAAGAAGTTATTAGATAATATAGGGTAAATAGATATTAGGGGTAATTCCATGTTAAGTGGAATTACCCCTAATACTTTTGTAAAAAAGATTGTGATGGATAAAATTATCTCAAAGACATAATTTTACACTAGCTGATGAAGCAGCATTTCATAAAGAACTACATCTTCACTTTTAGCACTTTTTGTTTCTTTAGTACCATCAAATTTAGTAATTTCAGATTTTAGATTTAACTGTAAGGTTAATTTATTCTCATCACCACCATATAATGCTGATAGCATACTTTCAGGTATATACATATAATACTGAACACCGGTAACTATGTTTTCCCCACTAGCTATAGGAACTTTAAGCCCGTTTAAATCCTTATGGATATTTAGAGTGGATTGCTCAGCGCGTCCGTCAAGATTATCTCCATCTATGCCAAAGAATAATGTAATGGTATTAGTTTTGTTAGTTGCAAGGTTATCGTCAGTTATTTGGAATGGTAATTCTATGGCTGAGCCAGTTTTGTTAGTGTATATCTGACCAGAAAATTCACCAGGAGTTCCTTCGATTACAGGTATAAACTTATTTTGTATTTTAGCGCCATCTTCATCAGAGAATTCTATGGAAATATCTGTGATAGCTACACGATAGGCTGCTATGATCGTGTTAACAAATAACTTAGCTTCATCACCACTAGAACTAGCCATGTCACTGTGTCCAGCTCCTGAGTAGGTAACATTACCAATATTATAGATATAATAAGCATTGGCAGCGTCATTGTGATGGTTTTTGTAGTTGCTACCAGATAGAGCATACCACACCACCACATCATCCTGATTCATATTAAGTTGGTAATACTGTTCATGGGTAGGGGCAATGTATAATTGCTCACCAGTGCCTCCAAACTCAGCTAGGTTAATGTTGTATGGATATGATGTAATAAGTCCTTTATTAACCTGACTTACAGCGCTAGTGGCGTTGTTCCCTCCTGAATATGAGTTACCACTTGTAGGCTCTAATCCATCGTTAGAGTATCTAGCAATAGTGTGGGTGGCAAAGCCTTGTGTTTCATCTAGTATATCTTCTTTGGCACTGCCAGGCTTGTAGGCAATACTATAACCATTGGCGATAAGCTCATCAAAGATATCAGCAGTGGCATTTTTGTAACTGTTACCTACATAGTTTTTCCCACTGGTAATATACTTATTTAATCGGAATATAGAGTAATCACTAATACCGTAATCATGGCTCATTACACCATATCTATCAAGGCCTATGGCATCACGAAGGATGGTGTTAAAGTAAAATCCAAAATGATATGAATTAGATAGATTGCCCGCACTCCAACCACTTATAGGATAGTTGTATGTTGGAACATTTACAATGGAGGTAACATCATGAGTAAATAGAACTGCTCTGCCTGAGTCAATATAATAACCAAGGGCAATAGCAGATTCTAGGTCGAAACCACCACTGTTCTTCCCACTGCCAGCATTTCCTGAACTACGATATCCATACGCTTCCCCAAATCCTACAAAAAGCATATTGTAGTTTTCTAGATAATCTTCTAGGTTTGTAGCACCAGGAGACGCATCTGCTTTAAGTGGCATGGCGTTTAGGTCGGTTACATATATGGCCTCTACTTTAATATCGTACATTCCAGCATTTTTAAGATCTTCGAACATACTGCTGTAAGAAGATATATTGTATAGTGCGTTGTCTTTGATTACTTCATTTTCAGGAAGAATCTGAAGAACTTTAATTTCAGTTGGTGCACTCATCTGCTGGTAGGTAATTCCACTGGCACTGCAGTGGGATTTTTCGTTACCGATAACATTAATAGATAGTTTCCAGTTAATAGCACCGGACATGCTTATAGGTAGTTGCTTAGTAAGGGTGTATTCTACACCAAGCGTTAAATCATCATGAGCAACTGTGCGATGGGTAGCTGTTTCCCTAACTGTTAGATCTTTTAATAGCTCAGTTTCAGGATCAAAACGGCCATCACTATTTTGTTCTATCATAAGATCAGCACGGTATTTAGTATCTTGTGGAGTTGGATCTGTTGGATTATCTATAGTAAATGTATAGCTAAGAGTTCTATTACTTATTAGAGATGATAGCTTATTATCATCCCCATAATCATCTAGATCTGTGTAAGATTTTGGTTGTGAGATAAGATTTAATACAGGTTTAGACAGATTGGCATACTTGTAGAAATCACTGTATCTAGCCTCAATTGTAGATAATGTAAAGACATTTTCTAGGGATTTAACCCCATCTAAAAACTCATACATTATAGAGGAGTTATCCACATGATTTTCATCTACTGCAGTGTTGCCCATTCCTACAATAGACAGTGGGTTGATCACATCTATTGTTGGGGCACCACCACTAGTAGGGAACTGCCAGCCTCTTACATATTCGTCAGGTCGGTCAGTTTTACTCTTGTTAGAAGGTGTAAGAACATTACTGCTAACGGTAATGTAGGATTTACTATTATTGTCATAATAGGTTATATCACAATATATTTCTGTTTTTCCTTTATTGTCAGCTATCCATAAGGAGTCTTTACCACTGGCAATTGCCTCAGATGTAGTGCCCCCTGAGGAGATTACATTATCATCAGGGAATTTTTCTGCTGGATCTCGTCCCTCCTCGTAATACCACTGGTAGCTTACATTTGTATAGATATCAGTTACATCTTCGCCATCTGCACTTGTAAGGGTAGCTTTTAGCTCTATAGCAGATAAGCCAGTGTTATCTAGAAGATCGGTATCACTTCTAAGGATCCCTGTACCACTAATTGAAACATTAAGTGGATTTGTTGTAACAGGAGTGTCGTGATAGATATATCCTGTTTCCATTAACTTATCACTAATAATAATAGGGTAACCAGAAGCAGCAAAATCTACTAAATCCTGTAACTTAGGAGCTGTAAGGTCAAAGCCAGAAGTTCTAGCATCAATATGATTAGTAATAGGGTAATATCCACCAGATAGGGTTGCAGAGTAATCAGTGTTTAGCATTCCCCCTAGCTGAGCAGCTAAATTGCTACTGTTTATATTATATATATCACCAATGTTAGTATAATACATGCCATTCATATTTGGATCATTATAATTAGGGTGATTATTATATAGATTAAATCCCTCGGTACTAGCACCGATATAAATCATATCGTAGATTTCAGTGATTTCTTCAATTCTACCTATAAATTCAGATATAGACATGGTGTTTACTGTTACCATATCCTTAGTGACACCACTGGCAGCTAACCAACCAGCTACCTTTTCACTATTAATTTCATCGCTGTCGATAGTTGTGTTTCCAGTTGAGCGTATAGGCTGGATTTGCAGTACATTAAAATGTTCTTTTTGGGTTACTATTCGGGTATCACCACTGTTTAGAATGGCTCTTGTATTAGTGGCTATAGATACCACCTCAGGTAGCAGTTCTAACCCAGAAAGACGACGCAAAAGGTTTTCTTCAGTAATTTCTGCCATTACAGTATAAAATGGAGAGTTGTTGTCTTTATAGGTATCCTCTTGAAATCCTGTGGCAAACTGATCTGTGATATAATGGTCTATTTCGATTTCGGGGGTGACATCATCATTTTCGTATTCGCCAAAAGCATATACATGCTGATAAACATAACCTACAGAATCATCAATATCTGCCAGTAGGTGGGGTGAGTCTATAGCTACATAATCATTTACGGACTGAAGATAGGATTCTATATCTGTAATTGTTTTATCATCTTCTTCGTTAAGTAGGCTTGTGGTAAATATAATAGGAGTTAAGGCGTTGGTGCCCTCAGCGTTTGGTATAGTAGCATCTACTAGGGCAGCTCGAATATCATCTGTTAGGAGAGAATTATGTAGTTGATATTCTTTAATCTCAACATCTCCATCATTAGGATTTCGCACAATATTATCCACAGAATAACCATCGCTAAAGACGATTAAATCAGCCTCCTCAATCATGGCTACAGTTAGATCACTGGTAACAACAGAAGTTACATCTGCTAGGAAAGGGGTGATTTCAGGGTGTTCTATATCAAGTGTATACTGGGCAAACCAATTATTACTTGAGAAGATATCTGGTACAAATATTGAGTCGTATTTTACAACCACATTGCCGTCAGCTGAGATGGTGGTATCGTATGCATAATCACCAAATTCAGGGCCTACATAGGTGTAACTTCGTTCTATAAGTTTATAGTGAGGTGTGTATTCGGTGCCAGTGGCATCAACATACTCTGTTTTTGTTGCAATATAAGGAGTATCTTCGCTCCATGTAGTGGAAAGCAACTGGCTTTCTAAAGGATCAAGGGTGTGTGTATAGTATGTTTCCCCAGGGGTAAGGGTAAGCTCTCCGCCATCTATTATTGTGCCAACTAGCTGGTATACTCCATCGCTGTCCAATTGGTAGAATGTCTTACCAATAATCCCTATAATGTTTCCAGTTACACTAAAATCATATTGGGTGAATCCTGCATCCGAGAAATAATAATTAGTACTATCTTCTACAGCTTCATCAACTTTTTCTAGATATATAGGATTTAAATAGTACTGGGCAGAAGATTCTCCTGTAGCTATTTCGTAGCCAGAGGATTCCACATAGGCTCCAGTGCCACTGGTAACCTCAACAAATCTATCTGGGATGGACTCGCTAGAAAAATGTGGCTGACTATCTTTAGTCTGTTTAATTTCATAGACGCCTGATAATTTAGACTCATTTTCCCATGGATAATATTCTATATAGTTATTGATTCTAAGGGGGGTCATCTTGTCTCTAGAGGCAAGACCAATCTCCTCAAGCTCCATAGATAGATCTTCGATATATTCTTCTCGCTCAGTTTTATTAGATTTGGCAGAGAGAATTCCTTGCCAATCTAGGGAATCCCCACCATTTTGAAAGTAGTATTCCATAGTGCCAGCTGTCACATCAGGAACTATTTCTAGTACTGAATATGGGTTAGCAGGAGAGTTTACAGTTTTTATAGATTCTATACCTAAAAGTGAGGAATAGTAACCGTAACTGTCTATTCCAGAGAGGCTAAGTCCACCAACTGCAATAGAGCCTGCTAAAACTAATGATAATGCTTTTCTAAAACTTTTTCTTTTGTTTGTAAACATTAAATATCCAACCTTTCCTTTGCTTTAACTAAAGATTTCTTTAGGGGTAATCAAGTATAGTATCCCTAAGAAATGAGATCCATTAAAGATTATTAGTGATTATATACAAAGTCTTTAATGGAAATAAATGCCTTTCTTTTTCCATTACATTGTAACAATTTTTAAGTAAAAAATCAATAGAAAATGGCGAAATCAATGAAAAAAATTTAATTTTTGTTTCGGTTACTAGGTGTAACGAAATTGGTGCCAGTATCATAAGTGCAATTTTATGAAAAATATTAGTGAATACATATAAAATATCGATTTATTAACAATTAATTAATTGATTTTGCTAGTTAATATCAACATTATATAAAATAAGTAATATTGTTTGTCTATAAATTATCAATAAAAAAATACAATACTAAATTGAGTAAAAAGAAGAAAAAACCTGTATAAACATAGAAAATTTGTTAGTTAAAGCCATTATGTACTACAAAAACCTTATGCATTATGGTAGAATAATCACAGACTATAATTAAAGGAAATCACTACAGATAATTATAGAAAAA
>CAYJEQ010000002.1:0-88061 GCA_964369235.1 uncultured Oscillospiraceae bacterium
AAAGTTTTTATAATAATGGATTAAAAACTTTGCACTTCTAAACACCCAAAAACATGTTAAATAAACCTATAAGTATGTTTTTGGGTTGTTCAGCAGGCTTTATATAATTTAGCTTAGATATTTGATAATGAACCAGATTAAAATAGAAAAGAGGCTAAAGCAGAAAACTGCCTAGCCTCTTTGCCTATATCATTGCTTACTGCCTAATAAAGATTTTCCAGTGGTAGTGGTGTTATCTTTTAGCAGGGATTACTTCTAACCAGTAACCGTCGGGATCACTTATAAAGTAGATGCCCATTTTAGGATTTTCGTAGCAAACACATCCCATTTCTTTATGTTTTGCAAATGCTCCCTCATAATCCTCTGTTGTAAATGCCAGATGTATCTCATTATCCCCTAGATCATATGGGGACTGACGATCTCTTAAATAGGTAAGTTCTAGCCTATGTTCAGAAACTCCATCACCTAAATACACTATTGTAAAGGAACCGTCATCAGCATCTTTTCTTCTTACTTCGGCAAGTCCAAGTGCTTCTTTGTAAAATTCAAGGCTCTTTTCTAGATCAAATACATTAATATTATTGTGTGCAAATTTAAAGTTCATAATAAACTCCACCTTTCCGAATGTAGGATACTACTTCTATTTACTAATTATATCAGAAAAAATAATGAATTCTACCTATATCCAGTTAAGGTTAAGTTACAACTTGGTAAAAGCCTAGCTGATTAAATCCTCAATTGCCACTAATAATGTTTCATAGTCCTTTATGCCCACACCCTCTAAAAGCCTTTGTTTATCCATATCTGGCAGGTGATGGAGATACACATCAAAGACAATTTCAGGTTTGTTACTATTTTGTAAGAATATTGCTATCTTGCCTTGATACTCCTTAATAATATATTCATATTTATCCTCTTGCTCCACTGCAAGACGCTGTTCTTCCATTACTGCTGCCGAGGACTGTTCTGTGGATATTCCATTAGAATTATTCCCCTCTAAAACCTCTCCTACTAAATCACTATCAGCCAGTGAATAACCAAAAAGTCCTACTAAAACTATGGAAACACAGGTTCCTAGGAATTTATAGCTAAATATATTAGACAACGCTCTTCCCCCCCTCCTTTTATACTTATAGTAATATTTATTATATATATTACCGAATATATAGTTTTGCTTTTTTACAGAGGTATTTTTGCCAAAAAATGCAGATAATATACCTATGAATTATATAATTTAATAAATATCTTATATATTTTTCTTAAAGATTTAAAAATCTTTAACACATTTAATCTATTATGTGGTACAATGTAAAAAGCATGACTATGATCATTTTTAAAATTATACCTATTATATAAAGGTAACTATCTGGAGGATTGTTAAAATATATGAGCAATAATGCAAAATCTAAGTCTAAGAGTAAAAAAACTAAAAAGAAGTTTACCCCTTTTAAATCTTTGGGTAGATTTATAGCTATGTCTTTAATGGTCTGTATTGTAACAGGTTGTATTGTGGCAACATTTCTAACCTATTACATAGTTGATACCATGGAAAATGAAGAGCCTATTAGCCTAGAAGATGTTAAATACAACTATACAACTATAATATATGCACCGGACGACAGTCTTGGTGAAGGACAGTATAGCGAAGTAACTAGACTATTCTCCAGCGAAAACCGAATTTGGGTAGATTATGAGGATATGTCCCCCCACCTTGTAAACGCAGCTATTGCCATTGAAGATAAGCGTTTTACCGAGCATACCGGTGTGGACTGGTTTAGAACTGTGGCAGCTGGTATTGACCAGTTTATCCCTATTGTTCCTGGTACCTTTGGTGGTTCTACCCTTACCCAACAGCTAGTTAAAAATGTTACTGGTGATAACGAAGTAAGAGTTGACCGTAAGGTTCGTGAGATATTTAGAGCACTAGCCTTAGAGCAGAGCTATTCTAAGGTGCAGATTATGGAAGCATACCTTAACACCATTGCCCTAGGTAATAATACCAATGGTGTAGAGGCGGCAGCTAATCTATACTTTGGCAAATCCGCCTCAGAGGTAACCCCAGCAGAGGCAGCCGCAATTATCTCTATTACCCAAAATCCAAGTAAGTGGAATCCTTTTGTATTCCCAGAAAATAATGAAGAGCGTCGTGAGATAGTTTTATTTGAGATGCATTCTCAAGGCTATCTAACTGATGAAGAATATGCAGAAGCCCTAGCTCAGGAGCTTGTATTCCTAGAGCAGGAGAATATACAGCGTATCGAAACCGTTCAAAACTGGTTTGTTGACCATGTTATGGAAGAGGTTATTAACGATCTAGCTGAGAAGTATAACTACACCTATGATTATGCAGAAGCACAGCTACTAAGTGGTGGTTATAGAATCTACACCACTATGGATACTGAAATGCAGGCATATCTAGATGAAGCCTATACTAATATGGATAATTTCCCAGCAATATATAATGAGGAATATCCAGAATCAGCCTTTGTAATTATGGAGCCTGACGGTAAGATTGTGGCACTAGCTGGATCTAATCGTGAAAAAACTGCTGCTAGACTTTACAATCGTGCTACCCAAGCACTGCGTCAGCCTGGTTCTACAATTAAGCCTATTGCAGCATATACTCCAGCTATTGAGAACAATCTAATTACTTGGTCTACAGTAATCGAGGATTCACCTATTACCTTAGACAATAATGGTGTGGACATTAGCTGGCCTATTAACTACTACGGCACATATCTAGGCCCTATGACTATTACCGAAGCCCTACAGCGTTCTACTAATACCCTTCCTGTTAAGCTAATATCTACCCTGACACCAGAGTATAGCTACGATTTCCTAAAGAATAAGCTAGGCATGGAAAGTCTAATTGAACACCATGAGGAAAACGGACAGGTATTTAATGATAAAAACCTTTCTGGTATGGCTCTAGGTGGACTTACTAAGGGGGTTACTCCTTTAGAATTAGCTGGTGCATATCAGATATTCGTTAACGGTGGTACATTTACCGAGCCTTATGCCTATAGCCATGTAGAGGATAGTGACGGTAATATTATCCTAGAAACTAATACAACTCCTATTAGAGTTATAAGCACCGAAACTTCCACAGTTATGAATAGACTGCTTAATGGAGTAACTACTGGGCCTTATGGTACAGGTAGAACTGCAAATCTAACTAATATGCCTACAATCGGTAAAACGGGTACATCTAGTGATGACTATGACCAGTGGTTTGTAGGGGCAACACCTTACTATATTGGTGTAACATGGTTAGGATATGATCAGCCTAGTAGAATTAACTATGCTGCATACCCACCTCCAATTATCTGGAAGAATATTATGGCACCAATCCATGAAGATCTAGAGTATCAGGATTTTGAGATTAGTGTAAATGCCACTCAGGCAATCTACTGTACTGTAACAGGTAATCTTGCAACTGTTGTTTGTGACACCACCTCTACAGGTTGGTATAAGAAGAGTAATCTTCCTCCTCTTTGTAATGGTGACCACACCATTTATGATGAAGAATCAGAAGATGCACAGGATGCTGAGGACACAGAAGAATCTCCTTCTGAGGAAGAAGGCTCTGAAGACAGCTCTGATAATGAATAATATTATATTATAAAGCAAAAAATCCTGCTAATTTTAGCAGGATTTTTTTAGCTCTAAGTTAGTGTAGAACATAATTATCAGGTCTAATTAGTATTAAGGAAAAGCCTTGTAGCAATGCTTTCGCCTTACAATAGATTTTAACACAAATAGTAAGTCTATCTGCCATTATAAAACTAGTTCCTATGAGGTGTAGATGGCTATGATTAGCTGTGGTGCTAAGCATTAAGATATCTAATCTCATCTAATGTTAACTGGGGCTGTAGGGCTATATTAATAGAGTCGGATATAATCTTTGCCCCTCTAGTTACCATTAAATCTACATCTCTTGTGGTCATCATTAAAGGCTCCTCTGTAATAGGGTTTCTCTCCCCACCTGTAGTAATCTCTGATGCCATTACCTCCCCTTCGATTACTGTTGGTATGCCTATGGCTATTACTGGCACTCCCAGTGTGGCTTTACTTAACTCTTTACGGCGATTTTGCACCCCTGACCCTGGAGATATTCCACTGTCTGCTATCTGTATAGTACAGCCCAGTCTAGTAAGGGAGCTGGCTGCTAAGGCATCTATAGCTATTACCACCACTGGTTTAATAGAATCTACTAAGGATTTTATAATCTCTACCGTTTCCATTCCTGTTTGTCCTAATACCCCTGTTGCCATTACAGCTACTGCCCTAAAGCCCTCTATGGCAATAGGGGATTCTATAGTCATATATCTGCTAGCAATTACCTTGTCTACAGCCAGTGGGCCTATTGCGTCAGGGGTAATGTGTATGTTGCCAAGACCTACCACCAGCACCCCACCTTCTTTGGGTATTAAGGCAGATATCTGTTTTGCTATATGTCCGTAATCTTCATCTTCCAGTAGGCGATTTTCTGCCAGCTCGGGGGTGGTAATAGTAATGTAGTTTCCTATGGGCTTCCCTATGGCTTTTGCCCCTGTATTAGTGGTTATCTTTACATGTTCTATTAGTATGCTACCACTATTATCCCTAGTAAGCTCCACCCCCTGTGGCAAAGTGTTAGAAATTAGTGCTGGGCTTTCTAATGCTAAGTCAGTTCTGTTTGACATTTTGTCCTCCTTGAGTTATAATAATTATTCAGGTATTTAGCTATTTACTGGAAATTTCTAACGAAATTCTTCCGTAAATACCCTTATTTTTTAAAATTACTTGATAATTTATATTATTATCAAAAAAAATTCAAATAAACAGTTGCAATTTAAGAATAAAAATGTTATGATAACTTGTACTGTTATGAAAGGTAAAGGAGGTGACACCATGCCAAACATTAAATCTGCAAAGAAGAGAGTTAAAGTTATCGCTACTAAAACTCTACTTAACAAGGCTATAAAGTCAAACCTTAAATCGGTGATTAAAAAAGCAGAGCTAGCTGTTTCTACAAATGCTGAAGATAAAGAAGCTGCAGTTAAGCTTGCTATAAAGAGACTAGATCAGGCTTGTGCTAAGGGTATTCTTCACAAGAACACTGCTTCTAGAAAGAAATCTCAGCTTGCACTTATGCTAGTAACAAGATAGTTTTAAATTTTATAGCGAACTAGAGGACTTAGGCAACTAAGTCCTTTTTAGCATATCTACAAATACAAAATCTATATTTTTTAAAGGAGTGACCAAGAGATGACCCTACCTATGACTAGAGATAACGCCCTAGAATTACTAAAGGAACATACCAAGACTGCTTCACTATTAAAACATGCCTACTGTGTAGAAGGTGCTATGGCACATTTTGCTGAGGTTTTAGGCTATGACAAGGATTTTTGGGCAATGGTGGGACTACTACATGATTTAGATTATGAGCAGTACCCAGATGAACATTGTAAGCACACACCTATTTTTCTAAAAGATGCTGGCTTTAGTGAGGAGTTTATTCGTGGGGTTATGTCCCATGCTTGGAAACTGCGCACCGATGTAGAGCCTATTCACCCTATGGAAAAGGTGGTATATACTGTAGATGAGCTAACAGGACTTATCTCTGCTGCTGTGCTAGTCCGTCCAGATAAAGACATCTCTAACCTAGCTTTAAAATCAGTTAAAAAGAAATTTAAAGACGGGGCTTTTGCTGCTGCTGTTAATCGTGACCTTATTAAAGAAGGCTGTGATATGATGGGATTAGAGCTGGATTATGTTATAGAACAGTGTATTATCGCCCTACAAAAAATCGCACCAGATATACAGCTAGACGGCTCTCTTGCTACTGCTTAAATTAGTGGTTGATGGTTTTTTAGGGCTTGTGGGGTTATTTATATAATGAATGGAGAAAATTATTATGGTTTTAGGTAAAGAATATATAAAAAAATTAAGACAAATTTATATCGAGAGAACTAATGATGCTGAAAACTGGGCAAAATTTAATAAAGTATCACATGGTGCGACTGATAACGACTTGAATAAACTTATAGAGCTTTTTCCAGACATACCAGAGAGTTTAATTGAAATTTTAAAAGAGATAGATGGTACATATTATAGGAAATATGGTGAATATAAGGTTTGCATATATTTATTTGGTTCGTCCGATGGATACCCTCATTATTTGTTTTCTGCAAAACAAATGGCACAAGAATTTCCAACAGACTGGATAGAGGAATGTATTGATTGGAATTTAGAAAATAATATGCCTATTGATGAAAGAATCACAAAGGATTATGAAAATCTTAAATGGATGCAGTTTACAGATTGTATGAATAATGGTGGTACATCACAATTTTACATTGACTTTTCACCATCAGAAAAAGGTAAATATGGTCAAATTGTAGAGTTTGTACATGATCCAGATGAATTTAATGTTATTGCTGATAGCTTTGATGAATTTTTGCAGTTACTTATTGACGGAGATTTCAAATTTATAGACGCTGATGATCCAATTTACATAAGCAGTGCCGAGAATGAATAAAATGAGCATAATCCCCACATATCCCCATCTACATAAAACTAAATATCAAAACTTATCCCCATATTTCACAAAGCCTGTGGAATATGGGGATTTTATTATATTTATTATGTGGTGTATCAATTATTAGTAGTATATATCACCGATGGGGTGGCTATGTCTACTAGTAGACGATAGGTTGCCTCTATTTTAAACCCATCTCCTGTGTCTATGCCTTTCATAGTTCTTTCTATTATCTCTGCATCTCCTAGCTTTGTTTCCTCTAGCTGATTAAGTAACATAATACAGTAGTCCTTTGCCTCCTCTTCCTCTAGGGTTATAGTAGATGGTGTCCAAAAGGTATACTCCCTTTCCCCTAGGGCAATAGGTAGCTTAGCCCCAAATATCATAAGATTTTCTTCCTGTTCCTCCACTGTGTAAAAGGGGCTTTCTTCCTTAACAAATCCCAAAGGTAGGCTAAAGCCATTTATACTTAAATATTTAACACTTTCCCCATCTCCCACAGGTATATAGTCCTCTTGGTTATAGCTAATGGTGGCAGTAAGCTCCTGTGTCACCTCACCCATAACCTTTCCTGTAGCTGTTTTAAGCATAGATCTACCGTATCTATCCTCTACGATACCACTAACTAATATATCCCCTTTTTCCACAGTATCACCGTTTTTCACCAGTGACTGTCCTTCATGGATTACCATCTCCCTTATAATGGCACTTTGTGATGCCACTAAATTCTGAGGTTGGAAATCCCCCTCTAATATCTCTGGTGGCACCGTTCTTTCGGTTACTACTACAGTGGCTGTACTGCCCCTTAGATTAATTGCCACAAAGCTTAAATCATCTATAGCCAGTAACATGGATTTTTCCAGTGGCAATACCTGTACTCCTCGGTGGCTAGAGCCTATATCTATACCTAGATGGGCAAGCTGATTAACTATAACCTGAGTATCCACCCTTTCGTTGCCTTGTACCTCTATTCGCCATATCCGTCCAGTTAAAATATACAGCAGTGACACTGCTAGGACAAATCCCACCACAATGCCTTTACGATGGCGATTTCTATCCATTACAAATGGTAGCCCCTTTCGATCTGTAATGGTAATGGATATACCCTGTTTTTTGGCTATTTTTTTGATTTTGTGGTAGTCTTTGGGCTTTGCTGTAAAGGTAAATCCATCTTTTACTGGGGTAACCTCTCCTACATACATCCCTTTAGAAATTAATTTATTAAAAAAATCCTCCCCATTATAGCCTATTAACTTACAATTTATTAAACCTGTTACATAGCTAAAAAATCCATCCATATTAATGACTATCCTTTCAGTAAGCATCACTTTTTATCCATAAAACTAATTAAATAAAACTGCCTCTATATACCCACTAATTACCATATTACCTGTGGATATGCCTTTTATAGATAGCTGTCTGCCCTTTATGGTTATGGGGTATTCTTTGGTATTTAGTACAATTATTTCATCTGTGTAATTAAGTATGCTACAGGGAAAATCAATGGAAATCTCCCTATTAGATACCACCTCCATATATAGGCTTTTATCCATTACCACTCTGGGGATAAGCTCTGTACTGGAGATTTTATCTATTACCTTAGCTTTAATTTTCTTATATCTTCTATCCATATAAATACCCTTCCCTCTTGATGTTTTCGTTCACTTGACACTTTGGTAATTATCTTTACTGTGGTTATATATATATTTCCTTTATGGTATTTACTCTGCTATATCTGAATATATGTAGATTATAGCTCACTTATGAATAGACCCTAAAAGGAAGGCAGTGTATAGGATATGAAGAAATTTTTCTCGGTAATAAAAACAGCCTTAACATTAATTATAGTTGTTGTCATTGGCTATTCTCTGCTTCTTTCCCCCTATGGGGCAAAGGGGGCATGGCAGGGTATATATTCTGGTGCTACCTCAGTGCTACCTACCCTTTTCCCCATTATGGTACTGTCTACCCTTGTTATCTCCACTAGACTAGGCTATGTAATTAGCAGGGGACTTTCCCCTGTTTTTAGGCTTTTATTCGGATTTGGTGGTAGCTATACCACTGCTGTGTTATTCTCCTTTATAGGTGGTTACCCTCTAGGGGCAAAGCTAATAGGTAATATGTTAAAAACACAGGAAATCGACGAAGATACTGCCTCTAAACTTCTATGTATATCGGTAAATCCTGGTATGGGTTTTACCATTGGAGTAATCGGTGGTATTATGCTTTCTAACACAGGACTGGGCATAATAGTATACCTATCCCATATTATATCAGTTGCAATCATCTCTAAGGCTATTAAACTGCCCCACAGCACCCTTATAAAGCCTCCTATACCCATTCACCCCTTAAGAGCCATTACCGACAGCATAACAGGCTCTGCCCTTGCTATGATTAATGTTATTGCCTTTATGGGGGTATTCTCCTCTCTGTCGGCAGTGCTGGATAGTTTAGGTGTATTAAACTGGCTTACAACTACACTTTCTTACATTGTGCCTTTATCAGCCTTTGATTATAAGGTGGCACATTCTATTGTTCTAGGTTTATTTGAGGTTACCTCTGGTGCCTCACTATCTTCTAGTTTATCTGTGGACATTAGACTGCCGATTACCTCCTTTATACTGGGGTTATCTGGTTTGTCGGTGCTGTCACAGGTATACTCACTAGTGGATAGAGATATACATGTACTGCCCTTTATACTGTCAAGGCTGTCACTGGCTTCTGTGTCTGCTATGGTTACCATGTCTATACAAAAACTCTTCCCTGAGGCTGTTGCTGTATTTATCCAAACCAAACCTCCCACTATGGAAGGAGATCACAGTAGTTTCTTCCTTGCTTTGTGTATGATAAGTATGTGTTTTATGGTTATGCTTAATATTAGCACCACCTATAATAATTTTAAGGTTGGTGATTAGATCTTAGGCTTTATAATAAATGTTGGGGTACTGTCCCTTGCCATTGGCAAGGGACAGTACCCCAACGGAATTTTACTCTAACTATTGACAAAGAGCTATAATTACTATAAAAGTTATTCCACTAATCTTTATTCCCTAATATTAAATCTGCTATTTATAATTTCCTTAGCTTTAGTAAATCTTTCTAGATAGTCCCCATCAAGGCTTACAAAATCTATATTCTCCTTAATAAATAGGCTTTTTAGCTTATTGCTGTATAGCTGTCGACTATCTGCTATTTTTTGATTTCGTGTACCGTCCTGTACAAACTCCACTGTAGGTTCTAGAAATAACACTAAGTCAAATCTTGATAAGGCTGACACTGCCTTTGCTAGGTTGTTGCATTTTTCTATTTCTTCCTTATCTGTAAGTAGAAACTCCCCGTAAAACTGAGTAGTAATGGCATCAGTATCCACAAATAATAATCTATTACAGTTTTCTAGAGCTTTAATCTCTTTGTCCTTCTGTCTGATTATATTTATCATTAAATCCTCAAGGTTCATATAATCCTCACCACCAGCCAGATAACATACTTCTCGTCCTATCTCCTCTACATAAGAGGTATTATAAGCTAGGGATAGATTTCTAGTTAAGGTGCTTTTACCTGTGCTTTCGCTACCTATTACTAGTACCCTTTTTCCGTAATGTCCTCGGGAAACTTTAGGTATATACTGCCAGTGTTTAAGGGGATTTTCTCTAATTTTACTACTGGATATATCTATCTCACTTCGTTCAAAATAAACTATCTCACTATTACTGTAAAGTTTCTCAAATATTCCACTACCCTGATAATCACTACCACAGAATACCACATCTATGTTTTTTCCTATGGATTTTTTTATATCTACTGCGCCCTGTTCCCAGTGATTATCTCTGCTGTAATGCTCTTTTGTAGGGGCATTGTCCTCTACAGTGATAATTCTTACATTATCTAGATGTAGTGTGGACTGATGTATCCAGCGATATATCTGTTTAGGTGACACTGTTTCTCTGTGTTTACACCAAGAAATCACTACATATAGCTCTACACACTGGCTGGCTGCTTTAATAATATTATTTATATGACCAATATGCAGTGGATCAAAGGAGCCTCCTAGCATACCAATTTGATACTTCACTACGCTGCCTCCTTTCTCCATTTAGCATACATAATTACTGCATTTATTAGATAAATACACCACATAAGTAGGGTGGCTATACTTTCCCCACCTTGTATAAAAAAGGCATATGCCCACATAAATATAGTAACTACATTTACAAGTATCCACAGTAGCCACTGCTGAGAATATCTCTTTATAGAGACAATCATTGCCACCACCGATACCACTGTACTAAAGGCATCTACATAGGCAAGATTTCCGTTAATCATTGTTAATATATAACCATATACTAAGGTGGAAATACCCACAATAGCAAATAGATAACCTATCCATTTAGGGGTCAGGGAGCGTTTTATTACCTCACCTGTAGTATTGTCTATATTCTTTCTCCATATGTAAAAACCATAAAACTGCATGGGGAAATAGTAAAGTATATTAAGCATAACCTCACCATAAAACTGTGACTGATAGGCTATATACCCATAAAGCAGTGTATTTATCCCACCGAAAATATAGGCTGACAATTTGCCCTTACCTGTAAGGACCACACATATTACCCCAGAGGTAGCTGAGATAATCCCCACTATGGTGTCCTGCCAATAAATAGACAGTGACACTATAACTGCACATGCTATTACCAACCAACTTATCTCCCATTTTTTCCAACCTAAAAGCTCACTTTTTAAATAATTCATCTTAACCACTTCCTAATCTAATATTTTAACCATTATATATTACCACTAACTAAGATAAATAGAAAAGTTCTTTTCCAAATGTTGTGGTGAAATTATATGGGGTGCCTTTCCTCGCTGTCGGCGAGGCACCACAACAATTGCTATAGAACCGATAAATAGAAATAACTGTGATAAAATTATCACAGTTATCTTTATGGTATTTAATCTTCTTTTGGGTGGTGGGGGTTTGCACCTACCTGTAGGCAAGCCTTTGTTAGGGCTACCACAAGCTGTCCCTGATATTTACTGCCATAATAGTTTATTAGTGGAGAGGTTTCTCCGTTTTCTGATACTACATATTTAGCTGGTAGATTGGTTAGTGCTAGTGCCGTTACATCGGATAAACATCTAGAACATTTACACACGCTAAATTTATCTATGTATTCTTCTACAGATCTGCTAATTAACTCCTCCATAACACTGATAAAGACAAAGTCTTCACCCTTTACCCTTGGTACCCCTGGTGATGGAGCTAATCTAGAAGCACTGGAAGCTGGCCCCAGTGGAGTTTTTTTAACTTCAGCTGTAGCTGTTGGTTGTGGTGTTACCACTGGCTGTGGTGTTTCCACTGGTTGTGGGGCTTCCACTGGTTGTGGTGCTGCCACTGGTTGTGGGGCTTCCACTGGTTGTGGGGCTACTGGAGCCTCCTCTACTATCGTCCTATCGCTAGGCGGACTGCTGGATACTGACTCCTTGTTAATCTCTGAGGCTTCTAGAGTTTCCTCTAGGGATTTTCTTATATCTTCAGAAAGCTCTTGTTTTTCCTTTGGAGTTTCTACCACTGCTTGGGCTTTTTTAGGGGTTACAGGTGGCAGAGAGTTTTCTGGTGCTGCTTCATCTGAACCTGCTAATAAATTTAGCACTCGGTCGGTTTTGTTGCTTTTTTTTGCCATTATTACCTTTTCCTCCTAACTTACAATCACCTGTATAATTAAATTTTTACCACTATTTCTTCTACAAATTCTTTGTAGTCCTTAGTAGAATTACTTCTAGGTGAATAGTCGTATAGGCTTATTCCATGTGCTGGAGCCTCAGCTACTGCTACGCTACTGCGTATCTTAGTATTAAAGACAACTGTGTCTAGTTTCTTTGCTACTGCCTCTGCCATCTCCTGTACATCTCTAGCCAAATTAGTGCGTTTGTTAAATCTAGTTAGAAGTATTCCAAGTACCTTTAAATTAGGATTTAATGACTCACTTATTGCTTCTACAGTTTCTTTAATCTGGGATAGTCCCACTAGGCTAAGTATCTCTGCTGCCATTGGTATTATCAGATAGTCAGCAGCTACATAGCCATTAATAGTTAATATATTTAGTGATGGTGGGGTATCTATAATTATATAATCGTAGTTTTCCTCCACCTGTTCTAGGCATTTTTTAAGAATGGTTTGTCTTTCTTCCCCTACTAGGGCTTTTTCTGCTTGGCTTAGTAGAATATTTGATATAAGTACATCGCCGTAATCTTCGGTGGCTTTAATAGCATCTTTTATAGAAACCTGTCCTGCTAAAACCTCGTATGCGCTATACCCTTCATCAATATTAAGCCCTAAGCTAAATCCAAGATTTCCCTGTGGGTCTAAATCCACCGTTAACACTCGGTATCCCTTTAAGGCTAACCCGGTTGAAAGTGCACAGGTAGATGTAGTCTTACCTACTCCACCTTTTTGATTAGTTAGTACGATTTTGGTAGCCAAAAGCTCTACCTCCTTTATTAATTTCCATTACTAATTATTTTAAAATAAGTCTGTCTATTACATGAACTAGGTTTGCAATCTCTGGTTTGGTTAGCTGTGCATCTGCTCCTAGCTCCCTACCTTTAATCTCCATCTCTCTATTGATTAGTGAGGAGAATATAACTAAAGGTATGCCTTTGTATTCCTTACTTTCCTTAACTAGCTTTGTCAGCTTATGTCCGTCCATCTGAGGCATCTCAATATCGGTAATAATTAGGTCTACCTTGCCTACACCACTGTTTTCTGGGTGGTGTGCCTGTAGGTAATCCCACAGCTCCTTACCATTATTAAATGTATATAGATTAACATATCCAGCTTGCTTTAGAGAATCAGCAATAAGGGCTGTTAGCAGTGGTGAATCCTCTGCTATTAGTATCTTATGATTTCTGGCTTCTCTATCTTTAAATGTGTTTAAAGTTGTTAGGTCAAAGCTTGTTTCTGGGGCTATATCAGCAATAATTTTCTCAAAGTCCAGTATTACTATTAGCTCATTATTAACCTGCGCAATACCTGTTGTTACACCTTCATTTGTACTGCCTAGGGTGTTATCCGGTTTATTAATGTCCTGCCATGACATTCTCTGAATCCCTACTACTGTATGAACTCTAAATGCAATGTGTATTTTATTAAAATTGGTTACTATAAATAAGTCTTTCTCCCCTGGCTGTGTAGCCTCTCCTGTTAGATAGTATGGCAAATCTACAACTGTAAAGATCATGTTACGAGGTTTGATTATACCTTCTACAGCTTTATGGCTATAAGGTACTGGCTTTGCTTTATCAGCCATCATTATCTCTCTAACCTTTGCCACATTGATCCCATATAACTCGTTATTAATAGTAAACTTAATAATCTCTATTTCATTGGTACCTGTCTCTAATAAAATCTCTGTTCTTGACATAATTGCTTCCTTTCCTTCCGACTAGTTTTGGTGTTTTGGGTGGTTTGTCCATTGGGAGCTGGTTCTCAATTAGCAAATCATTCCCTAAGGTATTATAATATTATTTCTGGTTTTCCGATGGTTTTAATCTTCACAATTCCTGTTTCTACATCTAAGGACATAGTTCTGGCTATATTGCCTCCTACCTCCTGAGCTGAAACTGCAATCCCTGCTTCTCTCAGCCTTGCTTTTACTTCATCAACATTTCTACTGCCAATACTGCCAAAATCACCACTGCCTAAGCCTTCAAACATCTTAGCACCACCGGCAATCTTTACCTGTATGCTGCGGACATCTCCACCTAGCACTGTCATCTTTCTCAGGGTTTCTTTTATTCCAGTGTCTGCAAATTTAAAGATTTCCTTATCACTCATCTGTGTATTATCAAGTGTTTGTGGCAACATAATGTGTAGCAGTGCTGCTAACTTAATACGCTTATCATAAAAAGAAATTCCCACACAAGATCCTAGGGCATAGGTGATAATTGTACCTGTTTGACGGGTCATCTTCATATCTGCAATCTGTACTACTAGTTGTTTAGTCACAGCCACCACCCAATCTTTTTATTAGTTTGTCTAGTGAGTCCACTGTAGGCACCATTAATAAACAACCTTCTAGCTGCTTATCCCCTACAATAAACTTACCTGCTACCATTAAAAGATTATTGGTATTATATCCCACCTGAATCATGGCTATATTCATTACCCCACCTAACATATTAATAGTAGATCCTGGGGCTGATAACTTTATATCCATTCCTGCCAGTGTGGACATAGCACCTATATAAGAGGAATTTATAATATTTCCTGCTTCTTTAATAGCTGAGGTAGTTATATAATCTATATCATCATAACTACTAAGAGTCTGATTCATCATTACCTGACTAAGTGCCCCTGCAAAATCTAGCTTAAACACAAACATCATTATACCTGATAAATCTCCCTGTATCTGGGAAACTACAGCCATTACCTCGTCTTCTGGGCTACCTATAGAAAAGATAGTGTCGTTAAAGGACATTATCCTTACATCTGGTATAGTGATATTAACATTTAACCCTAATAGCTGGGACATAGCTGTGGCAGCATTACCTGTGCCTATGCTACCCACTTCTTTTAGCATATCTTTTGCCAATGGGGAAAGGCTGTCATAATAATTCTCCATTGTTTAACTCCTTATCTTAGGCTGTTAATTGTTTGGACGGTTTCGTCAGATGTTTGCATCATCTTAAGCACATATGAGTAAGCCCTTGATGCCATAATAGTGTCTGCTAGCTCATTTGCTAGGTTAACATTAGATGTTTCTAAATGTCCTCGTAGCACCTGTGCTTCTATATTAATAGCTGGCTCTCCATTTTTCTCTATTGGTACATATTCGTTCTTACCAACACTTTCCATTCCGTCTGTATTAGGGAAGCTGTACACTGCTGGCATACTGGTCAGTTCTTTTTCTACTAGTGTTCCTTCTGCTGGTTCTTCTCCATCTTCTAATCCAACTGCTACATACTGGATAGGCTCACCTAGTTCATCAAGTACAAGTTTCCCACCGGAGGAAGCTAAAAAGAAATCCTCACCATAGGAAGACAGATAGAATGTACCATCTCTAGTATAACTAATCTCCTGACTTACTGGATCTTCTAACATGAAAAACCCCTCTCCTGTAATAGCAAAGTTCATCTCATCACCAGTAAAAGCCACTCCAGACTCAGAAAAATCTGTATTGGTATGGCTAATTCTCATACCACTACCTGCTCTTATGGTGGTGTCATGATCCTCTGGAGCATTCATATTATGATAGATTAAATCCTCAAAAACAGCTGATTTGCTTTTAAATGATGTGGTGTTTACATTTGCTATGTTATTAGAGATAATATTCATCTTTTCCTGCTGGGTGCTGGCTGCTCTAGCAGCTGTGTAAAATGACATATTCATAGTATACCGTCATCCTTTCAATAAACAATTTGCTATAGTGTTTTATGGATTACCAATCTGAGTTACTATCTTACTCATTAACTGATCGTACATTGTAAGAATCTGTGCACTACTCTGTAGTGCTTTAGAAGCTGCCATCATTTCGGTCATCTGCTCAATGGCATCTACATTGGAGGTTTCTAGGGTTTTCTGCATTACTACTGCATCGTAGGCTATAGCCTCTCCACTAGCTTTAAATGTACCGTTGTCAGCTTTGGTTAGATCTTCATCATAGTTTTCAAAATCTACTATGGCAAGTCGGTCAACTAGCTGATTATCTTCTCTTGTATATATATTTCCCATGGTGTCAACGGTAATATCCTCTGTTCCCAGCTGGATTTCCCCGTTTTGACCCATTACTCTACCCATACCATTAATAGCTAGAAATCCCTCATCATCTAGGCTAAAGGAACCATTTCTAGTGTATAATTCCTGTCCATCTACCTGTACAGTGAAAAATCCTTGGGACATTAGGGCTATATCTAGGTTTCTTGTAGTTTGCTGAATACCACCCTGCTCAAAGTCAGTATACTCCCTGTCTATTCCTGTGGCTTTATACATTGTTCCTATAGCGCCACCCTGAGCATTTGTTTCTGCACCTGTTCTGTATACCATCTCTTCTTCAAAGGTTTTTATAGCTACCTGATCACCTTTAAATCCTGTAGTATTAACATTTGCCATATTATTACTTATCACATTAAGTCTTCTATTCTGTGTTAGCATTCCCGAGGTCAGATTGTAAAATCCCTGAAACATATATGTTCCTCCTTTATTAGCTAATAGAGCCTGTTTTAATATAATTGTGTAGCTTTCTTATTGCTCCTGCATGAATCTGCGATACCCTTGGCTCGCTTACACTCATTACCTTAGCAATCTCCTTCATAGAAATCTCTTCTATATAATATAAGGAAATAACTATCTGTTCCTTTTCCTTAAGAAGTTTTATCCCTTGGGCGAGAATTTCCTTTAACTCTTTGTTTAAAAAACTCTCCTCTGGTTGTTCTGCCATATCCTCTGAAGGAACCTGCAAATTCTTCTTAAACTCTCCTGTTTCCTCTATTGCCATATCCAGTGACAATATATTAAACAAACTGGATTTACGCATGATATCATCATATTTACTTCTTTCCATTCCCAGTGTATCACAAATCTCACTGGGGGTTGGCTCCCTGCCATTCTCTGAATAAAAGTTAGTTGACAGATCGTTAATCTCTTTATAAGTTCTTCTTGTAGTCCTAGGTACCCAGTCCTGCTTTCTAGCTATATCAATTACCATTCCTCTAGCTCGCTTGGATATGTAGGTCTCAAACTTTACATTTAAAGATGGATCATATTTATCTATCGCCCTCATAAGCATTATTACGCCTTCATTAATTATGTCATCTACCTGCTCAAAACCTATATACACATTTCGCATCTGTAAAGCTATGCTTTTTACTATGTAAAGGTACCTAAGGGCAATTTCCTGTTTTATCTCTAAATGCTGATTTTCCCTGTACAGTTCTAGTAACTCTTCGTTGGTGTAGCTACCTAGATCTTTTGTAGTTTTTACAGCATCATTTACCATAAGTACAACCCTTACCTTTCCATAATTTTTATCTGACTATCACTTCTTAATATTGCCTATTGCCTGTATCTGTACATTATTTGATATCTCGTTAAAGGCAAGTACATATACCATTGGGAAGAACTGCTCTAGCAGTTTGTATAGATGTGGACGGATAACCTGACTTGTCAGTATTACAGTGTCCTGTGATAGGTCATTAAATTTCTTTATATGATCTCCCATCTGGGAAAGGATACTCTGCATAATCTCTGGATTTATTGCCAGATATATGCCCTGATCGCTTTTTGCCATGCTGGATACTAGCATCTTCTCAAGCTCTGGATCGATGGTAATTACTCTCATCTGCCCATTCTCACAGAATCTTCTAGTAATGGTACGCTTTAGTGCCACACGAATATTTTCAGTCATGGTTACTATATCTGCATTATTAGCTGCTCCATCGGCAATGGTTTCAAGAATTGTATCCATATCCTTAATAGGGATACCCTCCTTAAGAAGCCCAGCAAGTATCTTCTGTAGATTGCTCTGGGAAATTAGTGTAGGCACTGTGTCCTTTACCAAATCCTCGGAAGTCTTCTTGGTGTTTTCTAATAATAGCGCCACTTCCTGACGACTTAGTAGCTCGTAGGCATGAGCTTTTATAGTTTCGGACATATGGGTTATCATTACCGATAGTGGATCAATTACTGTATATCCATATATCTCTGCTATCTCTTTATGCTCTGGCAGTATCCACTTACTTGGGATACCATAAGCTGGCTCGATGGTATCAATACCAGATATCTGCCCTGTAGGTGTTGCTGGCTCTAGGGCTAAGTAGTGGTCTACTAGTATCTCACCTGTTGCCACCTCTTCGCCTTTAACCTTGATTACATACTGATTGGTATTAAGGCTTGCCTTATCCCTTAGTCTAACGGAAGGAATTACAAAACCCATACTCTGAGCATACTGTCTTCTAAAAATTACAATACGGTTTATCATCTTACCACCTGTGGACTCGTCCACTAGAGAGATAAGGCTATATCCAAACTCCATTTCAATAGGCTCTACACCTATTAATGAGTAGATATTGTTAATATCACGATAGTATTCTTCTTCGGTAGTTGGCTGTTCTTTTGGTTTAGCTGCTTGTAGCTTTTCTTCTTCCTTGCGCTTCATAGCCTGGGTTAATCTATATCCTAAAAACATAAATGCTGCTGATAGAATAACCAGTGCTAAGGAAGGCATTCCTGGTATTACTGCTAGTATCAGTAGCACTGCACCAGCCATCATTATTGCTCTAGGTTGTGCTAAGAACTGATTAGATACATCTTGGTTAAGGCTACCGTCTGCCACAGCTCTAGTTACTATCATACCTGTTGCTGTAGAGATTAGTAGTGCTGGTATCTGGGATACAAGCCCATCACCTACTGTGGCAATGGAGTAAACAGTCATAACCTCACTGAAGGTCATACCATCCTGTAGCATACCGATGGCTGAACCACCGATAAGATTTATTATTGTAATGATAATGGACATAATTGCGTCACCTTTTACAATTTTGGTGGCACCGTCCATTGCTCCATAGAAATCTGCTTCTTTTTGTATATCTAAGCGTCGCTGTTTTGCTTCCATTTCGGTTATAAGCCCCGAGCTTAAATCTGCATCAATAGCCATCTGTTTACCTGGCATAGCATCCAGTGTAAATCTTGCTGCTACCTCAGCAACACGCTCAGCACCCTTTGTAATAACTATAAACTGTACCAGTACAATTATAATGAATATTACAAAACCTACTATGGCATTACCCTGTAGGATAAAATCCCCAAAGGACTTGATAACCATTCCTGCCTCGCCCTGTCTGCTTAAAATATTTCTTGTAGAAGAAATATTTATCCCCAACCTAAATAGGGTGGTTATGAGCAGTAGTGAAGGGAATATAGAAAATTCCAAGGCTCTAGTAATATTCATACTGATAAGTAGAATAATTAGGGATATGGCTATATTTATGATAATCATGACATCCAACATAAATGGATTCATAGGTATAATCAAAAGCAATACAATAACTATTACAAATAATGCAACAGCATTGTCTAGTATTCTCTTCATCGCTTACCTCAACTTATTATTTAGTTTGTATACATAAACTAGAATTTCTGCAACTGCACCGTAGAATTCCTCAGGGATCTCCCTGTTAATCTCGGTAGATGCATAAATGCCTCTTGCCAAAGGTTTATTCTCGATGACCGATACATTATTCTCTTCTGCAATTTTGATAATTCTAAGTGCAAGCTCGTCCTGTCCTTTTGCCACTACTACTGGGGCTCTGTTTTTCTCAGTATTATAAACCAGCGCCACTGCATAGTGGGTAGGGTTTCGGATAATCACATCTGCACTAGGTACAGCCTGCATCATTCTGCTTCTTGCTCTTACCCTTTGCATCTCTTTTATCTTGCCTTTAATCTGTGGGTTACCTTCTGTTTGTTTATATTCTTCTTTAATCTCCTGTTTTGTCATTTTAATCTTGCGCTCGTATTCCCAGCGCTGAAACATATAGTCTATTATTGCTACCACTATAAATACCATAATAACTCTATTTACCAATGACATTATCATATCAAATGTCATCACTACCGAGTCATTAATATCCATATCCATAGTTCGTAGCACTATGGGAGCAAAATCCACTAACATGGTATATACTATTGCTATTAGTATGGCTACTTTAATTAGATTTTTTATAAGCTCTACAAAGTTTTTTAGTGCAAAGATTTTCTTTACCCCTTCTATGGGGTTTAGTTTGCTTAGCTTTGGTTTAAGTACCTTTGATGTAAATAGAAACTTAGTCTGTATGCCTGTGCCAAGTATACCTGTGACTAACACTATTAATGCTAGGGGCAATATCATAGTAGCTGCCCTAGCCATTATACTTTGGCTAAGCTGTCCTATTGTTTCCACATCTAGGTCAGTTATAGTCTGGGTATATCCTATGTACTCCCTGCTGGTTTTTACCAACTGTTCATATATGTAGGGGAAGAATGCCTGTAGTCCTGTAAATGCCACCAAAAGAAATAACACTGTGGATACATCTTTACTTTGGAATACATTACCTTCTTTTCTCTCGTCCCTGCGTTTTTTCGGGGTGGCTTTTTCGGTTTTTTCCTGAGCGGGCATATCCTTATCATCCTTTCATGAAAGACCAAACCACCCTCTATAGGTTGGCTTACTATACCATTATATGTAGTAGTTTAATTATATCATCCACCATATCTGTAATAGCTGTGTTAAAGGCAGCTCCCAGTGGTGAAATTAACACTGACATCATCATTATACCCACTAAAACTCTCATCTGAATACTCATAACAAATAGATTTATCTGTGGTATCATCTTCATTAGCAGTCCCACTGCAATAGTTGTCACAAACTCAAACGCAACAATGGGCAGTGCAAGTTTTACTGCTAGTGACATGGCTTCGCTGAAAATCTCTATCATAGCCTCTGTGGCACCAACACCTATTGAGGCAGTGCCATAGGGTATTATTTCGTGGGAGCTCATTAGTATCTTAAATATAGCTAGATGTCCATCTACTGCAAAAAACAACAGTAGGTAGTATATCTGAAAAATTGTACCAGACATAGGAAGCTGTAGCCCTGTTGTTGGGTCAAAAACATTTGCCATGGAAAGTCCCATCTGCATATCTGTTAGTGCACCTGTAAGTATGGGAATTGCCTCGTATATATTCATAATCATACCGATTACAAACCCCAGTGCCAGCTCCATAAAAAGCAGCACTCCATACATCAGTGTCCCAATAACCTCTACATCCTGAAAATCCACTGTGGGAACTATAACCATTGATATTAATAGAACAAGCCCTGTTTTAAATATATTAGGGATGTTATTTCTACCGAAAACAGGATTTAAAAATATAAATCCACTTATTCTCATAATAACAAGGGTAAAAAGCATAAATTGGGGTGAACCTGCTATTAACATAACTCCACCCCTTACCCTGTGGCAATCATATCTAGTATACTAAGGAGAAAATCCTGTAGCATAACTAAAATTCTATTGCCCAATAGTACCAACATCATGGAAATAGCCAATAGTTTTGGTACAAAAGTCATTGTTTGTTCGTTAATCTGGGTGGCAGCCTGTAGTATGGATATAATAATACCAACTGCCATGGAAACTAATAGAATTGGGCCTGCAAGCTCCATTGCTAAAGCGTAAACGCTGTAGAAAACATCACCTATCTCAGCAGTTGACATAGAAATAACCATCCTTTCCTAGGGTAATTTATATGATGCTATTATGTAGTTTTAACCGTAGTTAAAGCTCCTAGCCACCGTCTGGAACAGCATTTCCCAGCCATCTATAGACACAAATAACAGTATCTTAAAAGGCAGTGAAATTGTGGCAGGTGGTAGCATAATCATACCCATGGACATAAGAGTAGTGGATACGATAATATCAATTAACAGAAAAGGAACATATATCAGTAGCCCTGAGATAAATCCTCGTTTAAGCTCACTGGTCATAAAGGCTGGAACTATAACATTTATGGGAAGATCCATTGGAGCAATCTCCTCTGTAATCTCCGACATATCTACAAAGGTATTTAGGGTGCTAATCTCTGTTTGAGCTAGCATAAACTCCTTCATAGGGATAAGGGCTAAATCTATTGCCTGTTCTTGGGTTATTTCCTCTGCTAGGTAGGGCTCATAGGCTGTGGTGTTTATCTCCTGTAAAACAGGATTCATTATAAATAATGTTAAAAATAATGCTATGCCAGTAAGTACCATATTTGGTGGTGCTTGCTGTACCCCCATTGCATTTCTGGTAAATGACATGATGATTATTATCCTTACAAAGGAGGTCATCATTATTACTATGGTGGGTAGCAGCATGAGTATGGTCATCATAACCAGTATCTCTAGCGTAGGTACATTTTCAGCATTAATATTTACTAAAGCTTCTGTATTCATTAATATGACTATACCTTTCTGTGAGTTTGTAGTTTTGCCACTGTGTAATCCTATGTAAATAATACAAACTTACCCAGAATATTTATAACTAAACTTCCTCACTTCTACCTTTTGTTTTGTCAAATACCTGCTTAAAGTTAATCTGTGTAGGTTTTATAGGATTTAGCTCAATCTCACTGGCACTGTCCTCACTTAGCTCTTTAATAAGACTTATCTGAGTAGCTGTTGTGCCTATTAGCATATATTCCTTGCCCACTTTTACTATGGCAAGGCTTTTTTGATTGCCTAGTCCCACCTGTTCGATTATCTTTATATTACCTCCGGTGGTAATACCTCTACCAGCTGTTGCAATATACTTTGTACATATATAAGCAAGTGCCAGTATTACCACTAGCATAAATATTGTGCTAAGGACAGAGTAGATTGCCTCAAACATTTGGTACTCCTTTATTTACTCAGGTCGATATCTCTATTTAAAATCTCGGTAATTCTTATACCAAAATTATCCTCGACAACCACTACATCACCCTGAGCGATACACTGGCCATTTACATATAGATCTACCTGTTCACCTGCAAGTTTATCTAGAACAACTAGAGAACCTTTATTTAAGTCTAGTACATCTTTTAGCAGTTTTTTAGTTCTTCCGATTTCTACTGAAACCTCTACAGGTACACCCATAACCAGTCCAAGATTAGTATCCTGTCCACTTGGTATATTTGCTTGTGTTAGGTTAGGACGGTGTGGAGAATCTACTTTAATGGTTTTTGGAGCTTGCTGAGACTGCATCATCTGCATCTGAGTCATCTCCATCTGCTGACGCATTAACTCCATCATTTGCCCTAACTGAGCTGAAACATCAACTGCTGGCTGTGCCATCATCATAGGCTGTGCCATCTGCTGCATAACAGGTTGTGGTACTGGCTGTGGAGCTGGAGTTGGAGCTGGTGCTGGTGTTGTATCTCCACCACCGAATAAAGCTGCTATAGCTTCTGGTGACATATTCTCCCCACCTGAGGACTCAGCTGGTGCTGGAGTTGGTTCTGGTGTTACTGGTGCTGGTGCTGCTGATAGCATTGGCTCTATCTCCTCAGAAGCCCCATCATCAAACATCATAAACCCGCCTGTAATCTCTTTAGCTAAGGTAATAGGAATTATATACATAAATTCACTTTCTACCTTATCGCCAATAGTTAGGGTAAAGCAAACCTTAACCATCTGCTGATTTTCTACAAAATATTTATCCTTAAACTCTGCTAGAGTAATATTAGGATAAATAATTGGTGTGGAAATATCCACAACTCTATCGAGAAGCTCGGATAGTGCAGTAGCAGAGGAACCCATCATCTGATTCATTACCTCGCCTATAGCACTGGTTGTAATCTCATCCAGTTTAAACTCCTCTGCCGGAATTTCGAAGCCCATGAGCATACCGACGATTGCTCGGACATCCTCTTTTTTCAGTAACATAATATTACTGCCACTTAAACCGACTTCGTTGCCGATTTCTACACAGATAGCAGGTTCTAATTCATCAAACTGAAAGGCCTCTCTGCTTGTTATCTCAACCTGTGGCGTGGTAATCTCTACCCTGGCGTCCAGCATCTTAGAAATAGCTGTAGATGCTGCCCCAAGGCTTATATTAAGTATCTCACCTATGGCATCTATTTCCATGGTAGTAAGTTTTATTTCATCCATTATCTAACTCTCTTTCCGGCAAGATAAATCCGCTTAAATTATCTGCCTATTTCCAATGCTTTTTGCGCCATCTGAGTTGCAGCATTGAATGCTGTAATATTTGCTTCGTAGGCTCTAGTTGCTGCCATCGCATCTGTAGTTTCCTTAACCAAATCTACATTCGGCATCTCTACATAACCATTCTCATCTGCATCTGGATGATCTGGATCATATACTGTAGGTAGCTGACTATCATCTTCCTCTATAGCTGTAGCTGTTACCCCTGCTGTATTTTGATAATTCATAGCAGTTCTAAGAGCTGCGTCAAAACTGGAATCATTAGCTTCTAAAACCACTGTTTTTCTGCGGTAAGCACCACCTTCGTCAGTTCTTGTAGTGTTAATATTGGTGATGTTTTCTGCTGCTATATCCAGTCGTAATCTCTGAGCTGTCATTCCTGAGGCACTGATATTAAGTGTACTTAAAAAAGACATAGTTTACCTATCCTTCCTAGTAATATACTCTATTTACTATAATTATTATCCTAGTACCTTTGCTACTGCTTCTAGTATTCTATTAGGCTTAAATGGTTTTACAATAAAATCCTTAGCCCCTGCTTTAATAGCGTCAATTACCATTGCTTCCTGTCCCATTGCTGAACACATAATTACTGCTGCTCCACCGTCAAAACCTTTAATTTCTTTAAGTGCATCCAGTCCGTTCATATTAGGCATTGTAATATCCATTAGTACAAGACTTGGTTTTTCTGCTTTGTACATCTCTACTGCCTGTGCTCCATCACCTGCTTCACAGATATCAGTATATCCACCCTTTGTCAGTGTGTCCTTAATCATCATTCTCATAAATGCTGCGTCATCAACCACCATAATCTTAGCCATAGTATTTTACCTCTTTTCATTTAATTATTAATAATTTTAAATTTCTTCTGTTTCTAGCTCTGCTACTTCTTCAGTATCTTCCTTCACATAGCTTTGTATCTCAATAGCTGTATTTTTATTATATACACCTATTCGACCCGTAAACCAAGGTTGCTCCTCAATATATAATGTTACATCAGATTCCTTTGGTATATTAAGATCTATTACATCTCCCACATTTAACGAGTAGATATCTTCCACACTTAGCTGAGCTGCCCCAACCTTTGCTTTAATCTCTAATGCGCTCTTGTTTAAGCTGTACATGATCTTTTCACGGTTATTTAGTATAGTAGTATCCACTACACCATCAACATGCTTCATCTTCTCTATTCTTGAGAAGATATCTGTCATAAGGCTTCCCGGTACACAGATAGTAACATTGCCCTCTATCTCATTCATCTTAAAGTTAAGAAGCACTATTACTACTGGCTCGTCCACACTTATGTTTTGCATCATTGCCGGATTAGGCTCTAGGTGCTGCTGCCCCATTGTAAAGTCTACATAGTTAGACCAAGCTGTTTCGGTAACACCTAGTACAAAGGACATGAGCTTCTCATATAAAGCAAGCTCTATCTCGGTATATTCATAACTTAAATCTACCCCAGTATCATCACCCTGTCCACCTAACATTCTATCCATCATGTTTACCATTATATTAGGGGAAACATGAAATAACATAGGTAGTCCTTTAGGCTCATCTGGTATATTAATATCTAGTAAGGTAATTACATCACTCTCACTAAGCATATTATTAAACTCCAGATATCTTTGTTCCTCTACTGAGTAAACCTCGATTTCACACACCGAGCGAAGTAGTCCATTAAGTCTTAGTGCCACCAGTCTTGCATAGTTATCATATATTCCTTTTAGTAGTCTTAGTCTATCTTTTGTAAATTTTTTGGGACTGCTAAAATCATATTTTTTATGCTCATCTGAGGCTTTCTTTTTATCTTCTTTTTTCTCTATGTCGCCGCCGTTATTCATTGAATTTAACAATTCATCAATTTGACTTTGGCTTAAAACCTCTGCCATTTCACCACTCCCATTTATAGATTAGGTTTGTATTAACATCTATTGCCTATACAAACTATGCCGCACTATCTACGCTCTCCGACGCTATTAACTGCTCACCATATACTTGATCATAGTATTCCTCTAGGGATCTTTCTACAGATTCTGACTCGGTGATTATTATCTCAACACGACGATTTCTCGCACGGTCTTCTGCTGTATCAAAGCTGGCAATAGGCTTAAACTGTCCATAGGATGTACTTATTAACTGGGAGCCATCTAGTATATCTTTTTCCTGTATATAAGATGTTACCACAGCAGCTCTTGATGCAGATAGCAGTCGGTCTATCTCGATGTTATTAGGTACATTAGCCTGCGCCTGAGTAGTATGGCCTAGAACATGAAGCTCTTTAACTGTAGATGCAGATGGCTCTATAGCCTCTACAAATATATCCAGTATCTCCGTCCCTTCTGCTCGCAGTGCAAAGCTGTCACCGTCAAAGAATACACTATCATTAAATGTTATAAATGTATATCCCTCTCCTGAGGCTATCTGTACATCTGCTAGGGCTGGGTTTTGTTCTTTTGCCTCGATTAAATTATCATATATCTCGGTAAATAGTTCTTCCTCTGTGTCAGATTTGTTTACCCCTGCAACATCTTCTTCCCCATCTTCTGTAACGGTAGTTACAATCTGTGATACCTCACCAGCATCGGGGTTTAAGCTTCGTACAAGGTTTTCCCATTTAACCTGATCCACAGCAGATATGGAGTAGAGCAGTATAAAGAAACACAGTAGTAGCGTAACCATGTCCCCGTAGGTACCCATCCAATCTGCGCCACCGCCACCGTCATCTTTTTTCTGTCGTTTCATCCTACTCCCACCTCCTTAATCACTAATAAGTCTATGTAATCTAGTTTATTTTTTCTTTTCCTTCTTAGCTTTCTTATCGCCGCCACCTTCGCCGCCTTCTCCACCAAGAATAGCTTGCTGCTTCTTCTGAGGTAGTAGGGACACTAGCTTTTCTTTAAGGCTCTTTGGGTTTTCACCAGATTGGATACCGATTACACCCTCAATAATAAGCTGTTTGTAAAGAACTTCTTCTTCGTTTCTAATTCTTAGCTTTTTAGATATTGGCATAAATATTAGGTTAGCTAGGATACATCCGTAAAGTGTTGTTACCATAGCAACGGACATACTAGCACCTAGGTTACTCTGTGCACCAGAGGAAAGGTCCATAGATGCAAGCATATTAATAAGACCTATCAGTGTACCTATCATACCAAAGGCAGGACCAAAAGCCGCCGCCTTGTCGTAAATACCCGCCTCGTCGTCATGTCGCTTGTCCATGCTAGCAACCTCTGTTTCCAGTAGGTTTCTAATCTGGTCTGCTTCCATAGCGTCTACCACTAGCATAATCCCCTGTTTAAAGAATGGATCTTCTAGGGCATTAGCTTGTTCTTCTAGGGCAAGTAGACCGTTTTTTCTAGCGATATTTGCAAATTCTACTAGAGTTTCAATAGTTGGCTCTACTGCAAAGCCCTTACCTGACATTAGTTTTGGGGCATGTTTTACTACATTTTTTAGTGTGCCAAAAGGATAGCTGGCAATAACCGCCGCTAGTGTACCACCGATAACGATCATTATACTAGGCACATCCACAAAGCTCATGATGTCACCACCACCGATAAATACCGATGCTACTATTAGCCCAAATCCTAAAACTATCCCAAAAATTGTTGATATATCCATACCTATCACTCCTCCAATTTTTTATAGTTGATTATTATTATTACACAGATTATAAAATCTAATTATTTTCTTATTAAGTGTTTCTTTGTCCTCTTTGACAATGTGGTATCTGCCATTCATCATGATTACCTTGCATTCAGGTATCATCTCTACTATTTCGATCTGTCTTGGATTAATTAAAATAAGCTCGTCATTAAGTTTTGTTAACTCTACCAATGTTCTCACCTTTCTTTCTGTATATGGTGACCTATATAAACTGGTTTGGATTATATTGGCCACCCTATACAACTTAGTAGCTAGTGGCTACTATCTCTTCATATTTACTAGTTGTTCTAGCATTTCGTCAGTTACTGTAATGATTTTGGAGTTTGCCTGATAACCTCTCTGGGTTGTAATCATACTAGCCATTTCTGTAGCAAGGTCAACATTAGACATTTCTAGATAACCTGCTAGGATCTGACCTGTTGTAGTTGGAACTGTTGGGATTACCTCAATACCACCAGCATTAGCGCCGATTTCATATAGGTAACCTGCCTTCTGCTCTAGACCATTTACATTCTCAACAGATGCTACAGCAATCTGTCCGATAGTTATCTTCTCGTTAGCATTGGTAACACCGGTAATTGTACCATCTACACCGATACTAATTGTGTCAACTGCATATCTTTCACCAGAAGCGTCCTCAGGTATTCTAATTGGTGCTAGCGTACCTGCATCACCATTATTAAAAGTAGGTGGGGTAACATCTGGCTCACTAGTTAGTGGGAAACCATATACATAGTTACCAGTGTCATCTACAAGATAACCGTTACCGTCTACAGCGAATATACCAACTTTGGATAGATATAAGCCACTGCCGTTTAGTGTGGTTTTATCAATAGCAGCTGTCTGGAAGCCACCTACGATAAAGAAACCTGTACCATCGATCATACAGTCAAAGCCATTACCTGTGTATCCACGGCTACCAGAACCATAGTTAGTTGTGATAGAACCTAAGTTTACACCGTAACCTAGCTGTGAGCTGTTGATACCACCACTACCACCTTCTGTGGTAGAACCAGAAGCACCGTTAGTTACATTTTGATAAAGTGCATCCTGAAAGTTAGCTGATCTAGTTTTATAACCCCATGTATTTACATTTGCTATATTATTTGAAATAACATCCATCTTGGACTGATGCGTACGAAGACCCGCAATTGCGGCAAACATTGATTTAACCATTATTTTCTCCTTTGTATATAGACAGAAGTTAGCTGTGTTCATCATTCGGATGTTCACATAACCTCCTTATAGGGTCCGGCTATATAATAACTGCACTGTCTATATTAGTAAATATATTATCTCGCATTTCCTTGGAATCCATAGTTGTAACAACTATATTATTGGGCACATTTACAATAAAGGCATTATCTCTGCCAATTACCACAATATCCTTTGCACCTTTTTCTCTGGCTTTTTCCACTGCGCCGTTTAGATCCTCAATTAGACCTTCACTACAGTCTACTCCACGCTGGCTCATTCTCATAGTTGCATGTTTTGAGAATTTCACATCACTGCTTGCCAGCTTCTCATTTAAAAGTGTAGCAAAATCACTTTGTGGCTGCTGTGATACAGAGGTACTTACCGATTGTGTTTGTGTTTGATTTAACTGTACCTGATGTTGTAATCTAAGTTGTCCTATGGATGATAATTTGTCTATTGCCATATTATCCTCCTATCCATCACAATTAAGGTGTAACATCGGTGGAGGTATCTGTTTCAGTATCAGTTTCTGTGTCTTCTCCATCTACTGAACTATCTTCCTGACCACCATTCATTACTTCCTCTGGCACTTCACCTATTGTCATTATCTGTGATATGTAATAAGGTTTGCCATCTACATATAGTATTGGATTATCCCCCATTAACATACCTGTAACCACACCTGTTGTGTTTTCTCCTTCGTACATACCTGTTGTTTCGTCATATTCTGCCATAGTTACTGTTTTGCCTACCATAGAGGAAGCGTAGGTAATCATGTTAGTTGTTGTCATCTGTACTATAGAGTCAATCATCTGAGTCTGTACCATCATGGACATCATCTCGCTAGTATCCATTGGATTGTCAGCATCCTGATACTGCATCTGTGTGGCTAGTAATGTGTAGAAATCATCAATACTAAGTCCGTCCATACCCTGTGTATCTCGGTCAAAGCTACTGGATACTCCAAAACCTGCTCCACCACTAATTGCATTAATTGAGCTCATAAAAAATCTCCTTTCTTTAACCTATAATAGCCCTAGTCTTAGCTGCTGCATAAAGTCTGAGTTCTGATTGTCTTCCTTGTCATTATCCTGTGTGTTCTCCTGCTGATGTTGGCCTTTAGAGCTGTCATTAGCTTGGTTTTCAAGATAATCTAGTGCTGGTTTGTCCACCACTACTTCTGTTGCCTGTCCTGAACGATTTTCCATAATTGCTGCTATATCCCCTGCACTTTTTGCTAGTATCTGCATGGTGTCCTTATCAGAACACAGTATGGATATAATAGCTTTGCCGTCCTCGTAGGTAGCCTTAATTGTAAGCTGTCCTAGATTGTGTGGCTCTAGCTGAATCTCAAAGTCATTATTGCCAGCAGCTATCTGACTGGTTATAGTTTCTTTGATCTCAGTTAGGTAGGTTTCGCTAATTCTTTCAGTGGGTGTAGTTGGTGTAGTTGTAACTAGGCGTTCTACTACGGATACGGTCTGGTACTGTTCTGTACCCTCAGTTAGTTGTAGCCCAGCTGTAGAAACCTTGCCTTCATCACCTTTAACCTGTTCTCCTACAGTTTCAGTTTCTACAGTATTTACTACCTGTTCTCCCTCTACTTCTTGTAGTGGAGTTTCTGTAGTATTCTCTGTACTCTGATTTTGGATAACTGGTAGGATTTGTTCCATCTGCTGATTTTCTGCCATTAATGGCACTGCTGTTATCTGGGTTGGTGTTGTAATACTGCCTTCTTTTGCTGTATCAACTAATTTTTCAGCTTGATGTGTAGTCATGTTAAGCATTGCTGCTACCATCTCAGGTGAAATTAATCCTAGCTCTAAAAGTTCTTCCTGTTCTGCTAGTCCTATCTTACTCTGCTCGCTTACTACCTTGGCAATCTGCTCCTTTAACATTGCGTTAAAATCAGCTGCTCCTGTTTCCTCTGTAGAGGTGCTAGTGGTAGGTTTGGAATTTGTAGCCGTACCTGTGGTTTCTGCTTTAGTGGTTTGAACCTTTGGTATCTGTGCTACTTGATTCATTATAGCCTCCATTGTGTAAACCATTCCTTTCTCCAGATTAATGTTAATCCAGTTATTTTTTGGTGGATATAAATCCACCTATATAGCAAATCACCCTTTACAGTGATTAACTAACAGATCTGTCCTTGCCACTTCTAGCATTGGAGACAAATTCCTCAATAAACTGCTCCTCTGCCTTCTGCTCAAGTTTACTATATTCGCTAACTTTTTTCTCTTTAAGTTTGGTAATGGTTGTTGTTTCTTTTTTGGCTTCTATAACCTCAGCTAGTTTCTTCTCCTCCCTAATTTTTAGGGTTTTGATTACTTCTATCTGCTTTCTTATCTTCTCACCCATGCTTTCTAAAAAGCCTTGGTAGATCTGGATATCTATTATAGTACAGCCTCGCTGTTTTATCTCATCTAACTCTCTAGCCTTAACTGCAAATTCTTCTTCCATTGCCTTTAAGATGTTTTCTTCCTTGTTAATGGACTGGATTATTAAAGCATGTTGATTTCGTAAATCTTCTTCAATCTGTTCCTTATATGTAAGAACCTTATCTAGGGAAAACTGAAATTTCTTCATCTAAATGCTCATTCCTTTCTCGGTGTTTTGTGCGGGTATTATAATGACCGAAAAGCACAAAACCCATGTTTGAAACTTTGTTTCAAACTATCCCCCTTAAGTAATCTATTTCATAACATCTTTCATCATCTGTAGCACCTGCTCTTTAGTGTAGCTACTGTCTATCTCCTGTTTTAGGAAGCTATTTATCTTATCTATCTTACTAATAGCTACACCTAGCTTTTTATTTGAGCCTTCCTTATATGCACCGATGGAAATTAGATCCTCGTTTTTCTCGTAGATACTGAGGTTTTCTCTTATTTCACCTGCATACTTCTTATGCTCATCACTGGCTATATGTACCATTAGACGGGATATGCTAGAGCTTATATCTATTGCTGGGAAATGGTTTGCGTTAGCTAGTTTTCTACTAAGGACGATATGTCCATCTAGTATACCTCGCACTGTATCGGAAATTGGCTCGTTAGTGTCGTCCCCTTCTACCAGTACAGTGTATACCCCTGTAATAGATCCTCTGTCAAACATACCACTTCTCTCTAGAAGTTTAGGAAATTCTGTGTATATAGATGGGGTGTAACCTCTGGCTACTGGAGGCTCTCCTGTGGCTAGTCCTATCTCACGCTGTGCCATAGCAAATCGTGTTAGGGAATCCATCATCAAAAGAACATCCTTACCCTGATCTTTAAAATACTCTGCAATGGTTGTGGCTACCAGTGGGCATTTTACCCTCTGCATAGCAGGCTGGTCAGAGGTAGCTACCACAAGTACAGTTCTAGCCATACCCTCAGGACCTAGATCGTTTTCGATAAACTCTCTTACCTCTCGCCCACGCTCCCCAACTAAAGCAATTACATTTATATCTGCTTCTACATTTCGGGCTATCATACCCATTAGTGTACTCTTACCTACACCACTTCCTGCAAATATCCCAAGACGCT
Organism: uncultured Oscillospiraceae bacterium; assembly: GCA_964369235.1. Taxonomy (GTDB): domain Bacteria; phylum Bacillota; class Clostridia; order Oscillospirales; family Ruminococcaceae; genus CAYJEQ01. The sequence continues at coordinate 32,634 of CAYJEQ010000002.1, forward strand.
GTCCCTTACCTACAGCATTTAGCCCGTCAATGGCTTTTACCCCAAAGTGCAGTGGCTCTCTTATAGGTGGTCGCTCTAGGGGATTGGTTTTTTGGTGTTCTACATAGTAGTAGTCACTAGATGGAAAGGCACCTTTGCCGTCTATGGGATTTCCCATAGCATCAATTACCCTGCCTCTTAAAAAGTTTCCCACTGGTATTTTAAGTCGTTTTTTGGTGTTTCGCACAAAGCTGTCGGTACCTATTCCTGGGATATCCTCATATGCCATTAGATGTATCTTATCCCCGTTAAAACCTACAACCTCTGCTGGAATCTGTTTCTTATGTTCTTCGTTATATATAAGAACTATATCTCCAACATTAGCTCCTCCACCAGTGGCGCTCATTGCTATGCCTGTGATGTTCTCTATCTTACCTATATGGCTGATAGTTTCTGATTTCATAATCATGTCAGGTAGATGTTTAAACATTTATTAGCCAGCGCCTTTCTACATTTTTGCGTTTATTATTATCTCTCGAATATTATCAAGCTGTGTTTTTACACTGATATCCATAATGCCCTCAGGGGTTTCTATAATACAGGTTCCTGGTTCTTCTTCCTCCATTATTACCACCTTAACATTATCAGCAATATTGGAAAGAGCTTTTAAAAACTCGACATCTCCCTGAATTTCTCCAGCCTTTTCCCCTTTACCTATGTATATCTTTGCCCAAGCAGATTTTTTCATCTTCTCGGTCGCTGTAATTATCATCTTCTCAATAACATCTTTGCTGGATTTTAGACTGGTGTGGACTATCTTTTCCCCTATTGCCACTGATATATCCTTTAAATCATTAAGGTGACGGGAGATTGCTTTTTCCTTCTCCTCATTTACCTCTGCAATCTGGGTCATTATATGGGACTGAAGTTTAAGTAGCTCTTTTTTGTTATTTTCCTCAGCTGTAAGTACAGCCTCTGCTCTACCTTCCTCTGCCCCTTTTTCCATGCCTTCTATTCTACCTAGGTTAAAGCCTTCGTCATAGGCATCGGACTTAACCTTTTCTGCTATTTTTTTAGCATTAGCGATAATTTCCTCTGCCTCTTGTACTGCTTTGGCTAGAATATCATCCACCTGCTCTAATAGTGTTTGCTGTTTTTCCTGTTCTAGCTGTTCACTTCTTATAAGTTCATCCTCTAGATTAACTATATTGTCCTCTAAAGTTTCTGCTACTGCTTCAGCTTGTTCAGGCTCTTTATCAGGATTAATCTCCTCTAAAAAACTAAAATTCTTAAATAGATTAAACTCAGTTACCTTGGCAGAAGAATTTTCTATATCTTTAATAACCCTAGGCAATTATATCATCTCCTCCACCGCTTCTTGCGATTACAATCTCTCCAGATTCTTCTAGTTTTCTAATAACCTCAACTATGCGCTGCTGAGCTGCCTCAACATCACGAAGCCTTACATTGAATGTAATCTCTAGGTCGGACTGTACTGTTTCTGCCTGACGGCTGGACATATTGGAGTAGAATACAGATAGCATTTCCTTGCTTGCGTTTTTCAGTGCGTATACAACATCCTTCATATCGCAATCTCTGATAAAACGCTGGATGGAATGGTTGTCCATACCAAGTATATCCTCGAATACGAACATCTTCTTTCTGATTTCTTCTGCCAGTTCTGGGTTCTCTCTGCCCATCTCGTCGAATATGTATTTCTCGTTGCTTCTGTCCATACGGTTCATAACATCGGCGATGTAGTCGATACCACCCACCGTTGTAAAATCCGTTGTAAGCATACTGTCAAATCTCTTAAGTAGCTTAGATTCTACGATTTTAATAGCGTCTGGTGAAGCACTATCCATCTGGGCAATGGCTTCAACTACCTTTAGTCTTTTCTGCTCAGGTAATTCAGCAATTAGCTGGGCTGCCTGAGTGGGATCTGCATAGGATAGTATAAGAGCTATAGCCTGTGGGCGCTCCTTTTGCAGTACAGAAAACAGTGTATTTGTATCCATATTGCCGATAAAATCAAAAGATCTTGCCTTGATAAATTTAGTGATTTTCTTAAGAAGTTCATCAGCAACTGTTGGCCCATAGGTTTTTTCCAGTATGGATCTAGCGTATTCTACACCACCATCGGTTACTGCCTTCTGGGTTAAACAGTCCTTGTAAAACTCATTAATAATTATCTCTGTATCCTCAGCAGATACATGGGTGAACTTAGATATTTCTACAGTTAATCGCTCTACATCTTCCTCAGTAAGGAATTTGTAAACCTGTGAGGCGCTATCAGCTCCTAGGGCCGCTATTACCGTTGCAGCTTTTTTACTAAGAGGGAGATCTACTGTTCTAGGTTCATTTTGCTCATTCTTTTTCTCCTCCACTAGCTCTCACCTCCGTTTAGCCATATCTTAATCATCTGAGCAGTTATCTCTGGGTTCTGCTCTGCAAATTCTCTTAGTGAATGTCTTACTTCATTGGATTTATTAGCAGCTCTGTCTAGTGCATCACGATCTAGCATTGCTATACGCTCCTGCTCTATCTGTAGTTCCTCAGCTAGTGCCTGTGCTGCTTTCTTTCTGCGCTTTCTAATAGTTAATAAAACTATTAGCACTATTATTATAATCAGTAGTACCACACCAATTATAATAGCAATTAGCGGGTTAGCTGTAATCATATCTAGTAAACCTGTTTGGGTAACATCACCTGTATTGTCCTCAGCCTGATAACCATAGAAAGGCGCTGCTACTATAGATATATTATCCTCTCTAACCTCTGCCTCAATACCTGCGGCATTTCCGATTAGATCTATTAAATCAGATGGTATTACATCTCCCATAACATAACTATTAATAGAAACAGATACTGTCATCTCTGATAGATAACCTGGGTCTAGCTGTGCCTGTTCACGAACTTCGTTTACAAGGTATTCCCTTACTGCTGTTTCGTTTACTGAGTTAGACTCGCTAGTGTCCCCACCAGTGTACTGGTTAAAATCTCCATCGATATCTGCGTTGGTTTCAGTGCCTACCACCTGTCCTGAATTATCTGTATTGGTGGAGCTACTGCTACTTACGCTTTCGTTAGAAACGATACCACTTTTATCCTGATCATTTATCTGCTCTGGCACTGTATATGTAGAGGACTCTCTTATAATCTTCTCCATATTAATCTGTCCATACACAGATACTCTAATATTTTCCATACCGAAGAATGGGCTTAGTACATTCTGGATTTTCCTCTGTACATCTTCTTCTATTAGTTTTGCTGTAGCTTCTGCAAGATCTGATAGTGCCACCTCTTCTTCCACATAGGACACCTCGATACCATAACCATCAAATACACTTACATTTTCCATGCTAATGCCAGGAACACCCATAGCTACAAGTCGCTGTATACCCTGCGCCTGTTCTGGGGTTAGAACCTGATTAGGCTCCATTATAACTGTTACCGATGCACTGGACATATCATTTGTATCATCTAAAGGCGATAGCACATACTTTTCTTCTTCCTGTAGGGCTATAGTTACTTTGGCATCACTAACACCTTCAATCAGTCTGATATTCGCCCCTAATCTATCCTGTAGATCATAAAGCTCATATTGCTGGCGTTCGCTGTCTGTTGTCATACCACCGGCGTACTGGGTATATATACCATAGTTAAATCCACTTTGTGGGTAGCCTTCAACCACCAGTGTTGCCCTTGTAGCATCTGCCACATCTTTAGCTACCAGTATATCCCCATTGGCATTTTGCTCATAGGCGATACCCTCATCCTGTAGCCTTGCTATAATCTGCACAGCTTCGGCATCTTCTACCCCTGCAAATAATACTTCATAACCAGTGGTATTTAGATAAAATGCCAAAGCCACAGCTAGTAAAACCACCCCAATTATACTTGCAGCAGCTATCTTCTGTGTCTTCTTATCCATTTTATCTATATATGTCTTAATCTGTCCCGTTAGTTGGTCTGTCATCTTTTTTATATTATCCATAAACTGCTGTTTTCCTTCTTACTATATAAAGTTTATAAGTTTATCTTTATTAATTCGTTGTAAGCTTCTATGGACTTGTTTCTAAGTTGCACCAACAAATCCACCGACAACTGAGCTTCTGCAGCTGCTACAGTAACCGTATGAGGATCTGTAAGCTGGCCTGTTGCCAGTAGGTACTGTTTCTCTTCTAAATTTTTCTGTGTATCCTTTACACCATCTACCGCACTGTCAAATATGCTTTTAAACATACTATCTCCTACCTGTGTGGTTTTGTCATTTTGCTGTGTATTTAGTTCACCTATAGAGTTAATAGCTTTCATTGGCGTTATAAATTCTGTAGTCATAAACCTTCACCAGCCTTTCCAAAAATAAAAATTTTAACATATAATGTATATTATCTAATATTATATACTGTCGATATATTGTTTAGAGAGGGTAACTCCTATTTGAAATATCCTAAACTTAGACAGCCTTAGGCAGTAGTCATTGATTACTGACCTTTAATTACTGTACTCATTCTGGTAATATCACTATTTAGACTTGTAATAGCGTATTGATATTGTAGATTAGTTTTACTAAGCTCTACCATTTCTACATCAACATTCACATTGTTCTCATCTAGTCTCAGTCCATCATTGGTAGTTTTTACAACTGTGGGATCCACCCCAGCCATTGCACTTTGCACACTACTTGATTTACCTGTTGCTAGTGCTTTTTCTATCTCTGCTTTAAACTGAGCTTCAAAATCTACATACTCTGCTTTATAGCCTACGGTTTCACTGTTGGCTATATTATTTAATGTTACACTTTGCTTTAACCAAAGGTAATCCAAAGACTTAGATAGCATATTTATAGAATTGCCAAAAATCTGACTCATAAAAATTACCATTCCTTTCTTGGTGTTTTGTGTGATTTTCTCAAAGTCTTGTGATGAGAAAATTTCAGGTGTTATCATGACCGAAAAGCACAAAACCCATGTTTGAAACTTTGTTTCAAACTATCATCTACTTTTCATCACAAATACTTCCCCTGTTTACTATAGAGAAAGCCATGATGGTTGTATTGTTACATCACCACTTAATTATTATACATTATTATTTCATAAAATTCAACAAAAAACCAATTATTATTTGTTTTTTTGCTATTTTCATTTAAATTTTACAAAAATATCTTGTTTTGCGACACTAACTTCGTTTTACCACTATTATTTTAGAAATTTCCAACTTGCTATTTTTAAATATTCTATGTATAATAAAAACATATGACTAAATTCGATTGCAAGGAGTAATATAATGCAAAAAATTAGCCACAGCAAAAAAGCTGTTATCGCTATGATTAATAGTGATCAAATTATCTGTGAAGCCTCGGTTTCCTTTTCAAGAGATGAAGAAGTTATTCTTACTATAAATGATGATTTTGTAGATTTAATCGACAGTGAAAGTGATGTTGTTTTTTACGACGAATTAAAGGGACTTGTGACCTACAGATGCGCCCTTGCTCCACTGGGCAGATACCTGCAAGATGGAGCTTTTCTACAGGATTTAGCATGTAGATTAGACGCTGAAATATCGGTGTTAGAGCGCCGTGATGACTTTAAAATACCACTGACAAATCTAGTGGATATCATCATTCCTCCCACTGTAGAAATACCTTTGGGATTTACTGATTTTATCACTGATGAGATTGATGGTAGACGCTACCAACATGGCACTACAGTAAACCTAAGCGCCGGTGGGATTTGCTTTAAATGCACCTTTGAATATGAGGTGGGACAGGTGCTTACAATCTTCTTCCACAGCGAAGGAGAGAAGCGTATTAAGCTCACAGCTCAGGTACTTAGAAAGATAGATTCCGAAACCATTGATCCAGTATTTGCATATGGTTGTAAATTCCTAGATATGGCTTCAGCAACCGAAACAACATTGCGCAGTTATGTCTTTAAGCTACAAATGCAAAAGTATCGCAGAAGATAGTTTAATACCCTATTATGTTACCAATAAGTAACTAATAGGGTATTTTTTTGTTTTGATAAATCGAATTTGATTGTTGCATGAACATGCATTGTTACATTTTCCTAAATTTATGATATTTTTTTGCCATATATATACAATGTAATTTTACAAAATTATCTGTAACCTATTAGCCAAAATGAATAAAAATACATTTATGGATAATTTATTACAGCACTATTTTTGTTCATGTTGTTGCATATCCTGTATTTTGTTTAACATAGGTGATTATTTACTCTTAATGTGTTTAACAGGTATTTTTTGCAAAGTAACTTTTCCCCTACCTTTCCACTATGTAAATGTTACTATTTTAGTAAATTTTTATTAATTATGTTAATATTACAGTTTCTTTCCTTTTAATTTTAATTGTGTAATATTAGGTAAAATTATCCTTTAATTTATTATATTTTTTACAAAATAATGGTATTGTTTTTTGTAAAATAATCCTCATTATCTTATATATTTTTAAGTAAATCACAGTTTTTAACTTAATACCAAAATTATAAAGGAAAACAGGGTAGCTTAATTAAATAAAGCACCCTGTTTTTTAATAATTTTTTATAGGTTAATTTTGTTAACATCTATTTACTAGTAATCATTCTAAATTGTTTCATTTTTGGTTTTTTCTTGTTCCTCACTGGCTAATTCTGACACAATTCCACCAGGTTTAAAGTTTAGAAAATACACATATATATCCACTATCGCCTGATATAACTCACTGGGAACCTGTGCACCTAACTCTAATTGTGTTAACATTGTAGCCAGAGAATTATCCTCATAAATAGGTATATTATTCTCTCTAGCTACCTCTACAATCTTCTCAGCTAGATATCCCATTCCTGATGCAACTACTATTGGAGCCGGTGCTCCTTGGTCATCATAACTTAGCGCCACTGCTTTTTGGTTTAATAAATCATTAAATGCTGACATTTATAGAATTCTTCCTTTCAAATATTTTAGGGAAGGCTTGAGATATTGGGATTGAACTCTGACCACTATCCACAAACATCTCTTGTACTCTAATATTATTTCGACTAAATATAGCGGCTATATCATCTTTAATCTGACTGCCATACTCTGCCATTTCTTCTGGGCAGGTAATCTGTAGATTAATATTCTCGCCTGAATAGATAAAGTACATATCAAAGAAACCTACTTCTTCTATATCAAATTTAAGTAGCCCTTGGATTATTCTTTCACCTTTTTGCTTCTGGCTAGAGTTTCCTGCATTTGGATCAATCCAAAGTTCCCCAAATGTCATTTTACCACCTACCATCATTGGTAGCATAGTGTGGATTACAGGCATATACACACTTTCGTTTAGCAGTATGGACTGCATTAGATTTTTAAATACTATCTTATTATCGCTACCTGCTTCACCCTCCATACCAGCGGCAATAATATCCTTAAGCTTGTCGCTCCAGTTCTTACCTTTAATGGATTTTTCATATTCTGTGTTCTGTAATACCTGTATAAGTAGCTCAGGCTTAAAGTCTTTAAAAACATCCTGCATAGCCTGATATCTCATAATATTTTCAAAAGCTGCTATAACCCTGCTGTCATTTCCGTTTTCCAGTCTAGCTGTATAGGTGGCAAGTAGTGAGGTCATCTCTCTAAGTTGTCCTCTATCATTATAACTAGAGATATACTTATTAAGGAAAGGCATAATGCTATCCTTAATAATATCTATATTAGCACTGGGATTAGCTCCTAGCTGTGCAGTTAACTGTAAAAATTGCTCCCTAGGATTTTTAAATATCTGTCCTTCCATCTGCTTTAATATAGTATTTATATTATTGGATAGGTGGTTTCGTTCAGACATATCCACATATTTTTTTAGAAAGTCCAGTATTCCTGTTTTTAGCCCTGCTGACTGGCTGTTTTCCATTACATGATTAAGAAGTGAGAAAAATGCACCGTTAAACTTTAACGAGCTATTGGTTTGCTGTTTAAAGAAATTTAGCATATCTCCTTCATCAATATCTATTGCAGCGAAGAACTCTGCCACCTGTAAGGCGAAATTTTCTGATAGCCCTGACTGGGCAATGGTGGCAAACCCCTGTAAAAACATCTGGGAAAATCCATCAGTAATGGTAGCTCTCCCAAGCATCTGAGTAACAAAATTATCAAAATTAGACTCAAACTTAAATTTTAAGGCGCTATTTTGATCCTGAGAAGCTGCGTCGGTTCTGCCATCAGCTTTCATTGTTTTATCGGGATTTATCTGACCTTGTATAGAAGGATCTACGGTTTTAACAGGGGAGTTTCTCTGAGTATTTGCATTGTCATAATTGGTCATAGGGGTCGTAACTTTTAATATATTTGACATCTACATAACCCTTCCTTTCTATTTTATACAGTAGTGATAACCTTAATTTCCACCAATAATTTACTGCTCTATAGCTCTTTATTTTATAGTATTTAATCTTATATACTATATATATTACATCAAGGTGACTTTTTTGAATAAATATTTTCTTAAAACTTTTACTATATAAAAGGTTAATTTATTTATTTTTTTGACGATATATGTTATGATAGCTATAAATACAGGGTAACCCATATAATCCCTTATCTATTTTATGGAATTATTGGGGTGATCTGCTAAGCCTTTAGTATTAACTAAGCTTTTTAATGCTTTAGGTATAATTAATATTACCACAGGTATATGTTTTTTTGCAATTGTTTTATGTAATTTTAATATTAGGGATGGTGTAAACTTATGGAATTTATAAATGAAGGCTTACTTGAAACCTATCTGTTTGAAACAAATTCTCTTATAGAGCGTTTGGACGAAATACTTCTAGGTGCAGAACAAAACGGCGAACTTACTACCGATGATGTAAATGAAATTTTTAGAAGCATGCATACTATTAAAGGTTCTTCTGCTATGATGGAATTTGGCCCTTTAATGGAAGTTTCCCACCATGTTGAGGATCTATTCTTTGAAATAAGAGAAAATGGTATGGATAATTTTACAGATAAGCAGAAGAGTGATTTGTTTAACCTGCTGTTTAAGTGTACCGATCGTCTTCGTGATGATGTGGGCAAGGTGGAAAACGGCGAAACTCTAAGCAATGATGTGGCGCCATTTATACAGGAAATCGACAGCTTCCTACAGGGATTAAAAGGTGGCGCACCTGTAGAAACACCTGTAGTTACCGAGGCAGCTGCTAGCCTTGATTCCTCCGATGATGTAACACTGCCAGATATGGACGCACCTTATTTTGTTCATATCCTTTTTGACGAGGAGTGTGGCATGGAACATCTGAGAGCCTTTATGGTTCTTAATTCTCTAAATGAATTAGACCTACAGCTTAAAGCCTATCCGGAAAATGCAGAAACTGCCCCTGGGGCAATGGACTATATAGCGCAAAATGGTTATTTCATAGCTGTGACAAATGAGGAAGATGTTACCCCTATTATAAACAGTCTAGCAACTATGAGTAATATCCGTTCCTATGAGGTTCTTGTAAATCCTGTTTATCAGGAGATGGCAGAGCAGAGCGCAAAATCAGTAGCACCTGCTGCTCCAGCACCTACAACAGAAAAAGCACCGGAGCCAACTGCAAGCCCATCAACTCCAGCACCTACTTCAGCACCAACTGGTGCACCAGCACCTGCAAACCCTAACGATATATCAAAACAGCTTAAAAACCTAAATCAAAGTAAACAGAGTTTAATTAGTGTAAGCCTAAGTAAACTTGATAGCCTTATGGCAATAGTAGGTGAGATTGTAATAACCGAATCTATGGTAACCTCCTCACCTGAATTACAAAATGTAAAATTAGACGGATTTTTAAAATCTGCTCGTCAGCTTAGAAAACTAACTGACGATCTTCAGGATATAGCAATGTCACTGCGAATGGTTCCTGTATCTGGAGTTTTCCAGAAGATGAACAGAATTGTTAGAGATATGGCAAAAACCCTAGAAAAAGATGTTAAGCTAACTATTATCGGTGAGGAAACCGAAGTTGATAAATCCATTGTAGATAATCTAGCGGATCCTATTATGCATCTAGTTAGAAATGCTATGGACCACGGTATTGAGAAGAATGTACAGGAAAGACTGGACGCTGGTAAACCAGCACAGGGTTCTATTATACTGTCTGCTCAGCACACCGGTAGTGAGGTTGTTATTACTGTTGAGAATGATGGTAGTGATATGAATACCGAGGGTATTTTAAACAAAGCCTTTAACAAAGGACTTCTTACAAGACCTAAGGAAGAATATTCTAAGAGAGAGATACTATCCCTACTTATGCTACCTGGATTTTCTACCAATGCACAGGTTACCGAGTATTCTGGTAGAGGTGTAGGACTTGATGTTGTTAAGAAGAATATTGAGAACCTAGGTGGTAATGTTACTATCTCCAGCGAGCCTGGTAAGGGTTGTTGCTTTACCTTAAAAATCCCACTAACTCTAGCAATAGTAGATGGTATGGAGATGAGAGTTGGGGACGGTATATACACTGTGCCAATCTCTAATATTAAGCAGAGCTTTAAAGCAGCTAATAGTGATATTATCCTTGATGCTTCTGGTCATGAATTTATCTCCTGTATGGGTGAGTTTTGTCCTATTATTAGACTTAACAAACTATATAATATTCCAAATGCTTGTGATAATCTCGAAGATGGTATCCTAATATGGATAGAAACTGGTGACAAATCCTTCTGCCTATTTGTAGATACACTTATTGGAGAGCAGCAGGTAGTTGTTAAGCCAATGCCATCATACCTAAATAACTTTAAGATTAAAGAGCAGGGTATTTCAGGTTGTACAATTCTAGGTGATGGTAATATTAGCATTATCCTAGATGTAGCCAATGTATATGCTGCAGCAAATCATTAATATAGAAATTTTAAGGAGGTAGTCCCATGTCAGATATACTTTTCGCTCGTTCTGACGAGTATGATAATGAAGAAGAGATAATCCAAGAGGATTATGATAGATACCTAACCTTTATGTCGGATAATTTAATCTTTGGTGTTAGTACCGATCATGTTATTGAAATAATTGCAAACTACTCTATAAGACAGGTTCCTACTGTACCTGAGTTTGTAATGGGGGTTATTAACCTTCGTGGACAGGTGCTACCTGTTATTGATATAAGATTAAGAATGGACAAGGCTTTTGAGCCTTACACCAACACCACCTGTATCATCATATTAGAGATAGATTCAGTAATGGTGGGACTAGCTGTAGATCATGTGCTACAGGTACAAAACATAAACCCTAAACAGGCATCACCAATGCCTTTAGAAAATAATCAAGAGCTTACAAATGCAATGATATCTTTAGAGGACGGTTCTGTTGTATTACTTTTAGACTGTAGCGCCGTTATTAATACAACTCTAAGCAGTTAGAAGGAGTGCACCTTAAATGTTAACAATGGATAGAGCTGATTTCACTAAATTGTCCAGCTACATTAAAAAGAATTATGGTATAGATTTGACTGCCAAGGAGAAGCTGATTGTTGGTAGATTATCAGTTCCCATTTTGGAGATGGGTTTTACATCCTTTAATCAGTATGTAGAACATATCACCACCTCAAAAAAACAAAGCGATATTGACTTTATGCTTGATAAATTAACCACTAACTTTACCTATTTTATGAGGGAAAACTCACATTTTGAGTATATAATGTCCACCGTTCTTCCTCAGCTGGAAAAAACTAAAAAAGATAAAGTCCTAGGTATCTGGAGTGCAGGGTGTTCCTATGGACATGAGCCCTATACCCTAGCAATATGTATGCATGAATATTTTGGCTCAAGAATAAGTGAATGGGATACAAGAATCCTTGCCACCGATATATCTACCCAAGCCCTTAATCATGCACAGCAGGGTATATACACCAGTGATAGTCTAGGTAGTCTACCGGCTGAATGGCTTAGTAAATATTTTCAGCCAGTGGGAAATGATGGTAGCTACTCTGTTAAGGATAATATTAAAAAAACCGTAATCTATCGTCAGTTTAATCTTATGGAGCCTATCCTCTTTAAGACCAAGTTTGACTTTATCATGTGTAGAAATGTTATGATATACTTTGATAGAGAAACTAAAAAAGCCCTTACTGATAGATTTTACGATGCTACCAACCCAGATGGTTATCTATTTATCGGACATTCAGAAAATCTTACAGATATACAAACTAGATATAAATCTGTATCCTACTCAACATATAAAAAATAGTTTTATTAATTATACTACTATATCAATTATTGGGGTGATTTCCCTTGCCTACAGCAAGGGAAATCACCCCAATAGACTTTTACCAAATATTTGACAAAAAGCCTTTATCTGTCTATGAATAAAACCATATGATACACTGGCTATCAATAGTTTTTTACTATAATAATTAACTATCATATATAAGGTGTAACAAAAATTATAGTGGTATTTCCTATTAAAGTTATATTTTTACATAAAATGTTAATCATCCACCTAATAATACAGCTACATCTGCAAAGTATAATTTTGGAAATATCATGAACATTTTATTTAATCTTTAGTAAAAAATATATACTATTAACTAATTATTAATAATTCCCCTTGTGAAACAAGTCTAGGAAAAAGCCACAAATATTAATTTATAAAAAAAAATAATTTTTTTTGCAAAAAACACTTAAGTTACATTTTAAAGTGACGATAAACTAACTGAACAGGATAATGCTTATTTTCGACGCGTCAAGAAAGCTAAGTTAATCCCGAACATTAAAAAAATAAAAATTAAAAGAAGAGTGGGAAGCAAGGAAGCTCCCCCGGAATTTCAAGGAGGAAATTTTATTATGCGTATTCAAAATAATATTACAGCTCTTAATGCTCACAGACAGCTTGGTATCAATAACTCTGGTATCGCAGGCAACCTAGAAAAACTATCTTCTGGTTACAGAATCAACCGTGCTGGTGATGATGCTGCTGGTCTAGCTATCTCCGAAAAAATGAGAGCTCAGATTACAGGTCTAGAAACAGCTTCTAAGAATGCTGCTGACGGTATCTCCGTTATCCAGACAGCTGAAGGTGCTCTAACAGAAGTTCACTCCATGCTAAACAGAATGGTTGAGCTAGCTTCCCAGTCCGCTAATGGTATCTACGATGATACAGATAGAGCTAACCTACAATCAGAAATGACTGCTCTAGTTGAAGAAATCGACAGAATCGCTACTGAAACAAACTTCAATGGTACTGAACTACTTAATGGCGACCTATCAACCAATAAGCTACAGCTACAGATTGGTGATACATCTTCTCAGACACTTGGTGTTGCTGTAAATGATATGGGTGCTACTGCTCTTGGTGTAGGTGCTCTTAATATCTCTACACTAGCTGGCGCTACTGCTGCTATCGATGCTCTAAAGGGCACAACACCTGGAACAGGTGCTATTAACCTAGTTTCCACACAGAGAGCTAACCTTGGTGCTCTACAGAACAGACTAAACCACACAATCAACAACCTTGGTGTTACAACAGAGAACATCACTGCTGCTGAATCCCGTATCCGTGACGTAGACATGGCGTCTGAGATGATGGAATACACAAAGAACAACATCCTAACTCAGGCTTCCCAGGCTATGCTTGCTCAGGCAAATCAGCTACCTCAGGGCGTTCTACAGCTTCTACAGTAATTTTATCTGTAGCTTAAGAGTAGTAGATAAGCATAATATTAAGACGATACCTCGGCCAAGGTATCGTCTTTTTTGTTGTATTTTTGCCTCTTTGTCAGCAGCTTTAGTAAAATTCTCTTGGGGTACTGTCCCTCGCCTTTGGCGAGGGACAGTACCCCAAGATTTGCTACAGAGCCAATTTTATGATAAACCTTTTAACAGCCTATTGTTTTCCTCTGTATCTTCTAGCAGTGTATAGCTAGGGAGATCAGGGGATTTTTTACTGACAGTTATGGTTTTACCAGTAGTATTATATCCACCTAACTCCGATATGGTCTTTAGTGCTGAGGGGGTTATGCCTTCTTTTACTGCTGAGGTGGCTACTATCTTACCTATATCTGATTTATACTGCTGGCTGGCTTCCTCTGCCTGTAGTCGTCTTTCCTCATAGGCTTTAGCCGACTCTATAGCGCTGTCCATTAAGCCTTGGTTGTAGCTTTGTTCTAATTCTCGCAGACCCTCACTGGTAGCTGTATCAATATCCGATAGACTGGACAGATACTGGGATTGTAGGGCAAGGGCTGAGGTTTCGCTAACACCTCCGCCTCCTAAAGCTGCCACCTGTTGGCTTAGATCCTTAGAAGATTCCATCATTGCCACATATGCCTCCCTAGCTGCATTTGCTGAGAAGGCTTCTAACTCCTCTTTACCACTATTATAAATATCCTCCAGTAGCTCCTGTTGTAATCGGTAATAGCTATCTGTTACGCTACCACCTGTACTAGGTCTATACCCTCCAGTGCTTTCAGTTCTACCTGTATACTTATCATCGGTACCATCACCATTGTCCCCCATATCATAACCAGTGGACAGGCTTACACCTATTCTGCCATCGGTAAGATTATCAGCAGAATAACCATTAATATAGCTTTTGCTATCTAGGTCGTATATATCTCGCCAGTTAGCACCAAGATTAAGCTCTAGATTTTCTTCTTGCTGTTTTCTGATTTCTTCACTTGTTTTTGCCATAGTTTTACCGTCCTTTCTTTTTGGGTGTTAGCTTTTACTCTAACACCCTTATCCTTTATTTTCTCTTACTATAGTCTTAAGATAGATGGATACTGCCTATGCCCTGATCTCTTAAGATGTCAAAAAGATCCTCTAAGGTCACCACCTTATACTGGGGAGTTTCTTCTATAGGCTCTATATCCTCTACTTGCTCTACCACTTCTTCTAGCTCTGTTTCTTCCTTGTACTCCACACCTAGAAATTTACAACTTGCCTTAACCACAGCCTTTGCATAAAGCTCTGCCTTTTCTATATGCTCGGCAAGATTTATTGGATTAGTTATAAAACCTAGCTCTAGTATCATACTAGGGCTATTTGTGTTAGCGTTAAAGTAGTAATCCTGATTTTGTGAGCCCATATAGCCTTTTTGTACCTTATTAGCACGATTAGAGGTCATACCTACCTGCTCAATTGCCTCTATCATATCCTCTGCCCAAACTATATAACTCTGAGGTGCTTTAGAGTGTAGCAGTGCTGTTGCCCCTGAGGCAGAGGAAGCTGCTGCGTCCATATGACAGGATATACACAGGTCAGCCCCAAGACTTCTTTCCTTTTCGCAGCGCTGTGATAGATATATTCTCTCGTCCTTCTCTCTGGAATAGTAAGCCATTATATCCTGTTTCTCAAATTCTTTCCCCAGTATTAATGAGAATTCTAGCACTCTGTCCTTCTCCTTGGTGCCGTCCTTTGCCACTGCACCACCATCTGCACCTCCATGTCCTGGATCGATAAATACCTTTTTAATCATTAGATCATTCCTTTCTACTATCAGCTAAAGATTTAAGGGTACTTGTTAAGATTTCTGGTATAGGGATAAATTCTGATAAATTCTCCAGTATACTAATGCCTTCATTGGATATATAAAATATTATTATCATCTCACCTATAGGCACTGTATTATCTAGTAGTCTAGATACAACTACCCCTGTAGCCACCACTATAAAAATCATTATCTTATTAAGTATCCCCTTAAATCCTATGTAACTAGATAGGTTCTTACCACAGATTGATTTAATAATACCTGTAATATAATCCAGTATTACCACTGTTATTAAAGTTTTCATCAGTATATCAAACTTTCCAAATAAAAACTCTACAAAAATTAAAACTGCAATTTCTTCCATAATTACCCTCCTCCTTTCTCATAAGTCCTTAATATTCATTAATAAAACTCTTTCATTACCTATACCCTAGTCTGTCCATTAGATGCTAGCACCTTGTCCTTTGCCGCTGATAACCTTTTTACCTCTGCCAGATATTCGGCATCACTTTGGGCGTGTTTATTTAGGATAAATTCTAGGGATGCTATCTTTTGCATATCCAGTGCAATCATAGAGCTACGCCTTTCTTCTGTAATAGATATTCTGGCAGCGAAATTCTCAGTTATCTTTATCTGATCTTCCATAATCTTTGTAAGATTTTCTATTGCTATCTCTAACTTTTCGGTTTTTTTCCAGTTTGCCTCTAGGCTTTTATACTGATCCCACTGGGCTTGCTTCTTCTTATCCCTTGCCCCTACCAGCCCATTAGCTGTAGCAGTAAATCCTATTAACCCTACTAGCATCCCACACACAATCAGAAAATTTTCAAAACTAATCATTAAAATATTCACTCCTTTCTTGGTGTTTACAGTGTTATAATCACCGAAAACCACAAAACCCATCTTTGAAACTTTGTTTCAAAGTAATCGACTATACAGCATCCCATCTGCTACTACCTTCTTTAGGCTCATATACAGCAGATTTTACATGCTGTTTACTACACTTCCACAGCTGTCCACCTGTAGGGTAATGTACGATGGTGTCTTTCTCTATTACCGTACCATCTCCTATATCATCCCAGTTAGTATAACTAGGGGTATCAGATAGCAGTTCCCATAGACTAGGATTATCCTCTGGAGGTTTATTTTTGCTTTGCTTTAACGCCTTGTACTTACTACCTGTAACTAGCCCTGTTACTACCTCGTCTTTAAGGTATCTGATATTTTCCGACCAGTTTGCCCCCTCTGTAGGTGCCTCCCCAGCTTTTAACCTTTGGTGCTTGGTGTAGGTTTCCATTGCTATTTCTAGCTCGGTTTCGTCCACTGGGTCACCTAGACTTTGGGCTGTTATAGTCATTAGAGCTTCTGCTAGGGTTTTGGCTTCTATTTCGTCTATCTTTTTATCCTCTACAGCCTGTAGTATAGTAGATTTAATCTGTCCATAGGTGTCATCGGTAATAACCTGATAATACTCACCATTGGCTCCAGTAGTGCCAATTAACCCTCCTAGTGTATTGTCAAAATTAGCTTGATTACTAATAGGCAGTAGTGAGATAAAGGTTTCTATCCCATCAATGGTATAACTGCCTTGCACTTGATATTTGATAATATCTTGGATATTAAATCCAGCCCCCTCCCAGTCTATTCTGCCTTTTTTATCCTTAGGAATTATCGCCCCTAACTGGGCATTAGTGTAAAAATAATTCATTTTGATTACTCCTTTCTTATCGTGCTAAACCTGTACCCACGACATAGTTTACAGTGTCTCCTGTATAGTTATATATATTTTTGATTTTAGTTAGATTATCAGTATACTCTATTACCCTTGGACTATAAGTGGTATAAGAGTAACCTTGCCATTTACCCACATGGGTAAACCCTATGAAAATTCTTCCATTATATGCCTCACAAACTGGGTAATAAAAATTAGATGGATTGGCTGTCCCTGAAGTGATAGTAAATAATGTTGATGATATATCTGTGGCATTTGTCACTATCGTCCCTACTGAATTATGCTGAGTTATTACAACTTGCACCGCTCCAACAGTGCTTATGCTACCATTGTAATTAGCCATCCTCATTAGTGTGTATTTTTCTAATACATCATCATAGCCGACTGAATAACTATAAATATAACTGGAAGAACTAGCCCAAAGTAACAACTTTACAGATTTAACCACTGTGCCTGCATTTACATCTAGGTGGTCAACCCAAACATAACCATCACTACCTTTGTGAATTTGTAGTAGATGCTCGTTACTGCCACCTACTGCTATAATATTAGCTTGTGCTATAATCTCCATATTAGCTGGACTTGTAGTCACATCCCCCCCAGTGTTTGATACCTCATACTGATTAACAAATGCTCTATTTTTAACTCCCCCTGACCTACCAGTGCCTGCTGGTATAGTTGGTGATTGTTGCATATTAATGATAGTGTTTGTAAGTAGCTGTGCATTTTCTGTATTATATCTATAGATGTTAGTAACTTTCCCACCAATATTTAGTGAATAGTATAAAAAACCACTATTCCTACTTCTAGTCACCCACTGACCATCTGTCCTAACTGATACCTCGGCATCGTCCCATGCACCATTTCTAAATACCTGTGCAAAACGGAAATAACCATCTATAGTCATGTTTTTGCTGACTACATAGGGGAATTTTAGATAGGTGGTGGAACACTGAACAAATATCCCATCACTAAGCAGTGTATCAGGCTGTATGGTATCTACATAAACAGTATCAATGCTATATCCACTATCTTTAATCCAGTATGCACCGTCTGCTATATCTCCTGTAGGCTCGGTGGTTTGTACATATATCTTAGGTTTAACACCTCCTCCCCCACCTAGCTTAAAACCCAGTTTTTTATTTATTGTATCCACCGTAATACTAACTAAATCCCCAGTGATAAATGCCTTGTCTGGCAGTGCTGTATCCTCACCTGTAGCCTTAGCTGTATACCCTGTAAAGGTATCACCTGATGTATAGTCAGCTGTGGCTATAAACTGCACTGTAAATAATCCTGATAGGGTTGGTAGTCCTGTTAGGCTGTGGACTGTGCCTGATTTTGCGTGGGTGGCTGTGTAGGTCTGTACACTTCGTAGCTGTTCATCACTATAATAGGCATTAATTATAGTTTGGTCATTGTCTGGATCGTCCTCTACTGTTACCCCACCTGTGAATTTAAGGGATAATCGGTGGGGCAGCTCTATACCTTCACCATCTAATATCCTGTGACCATCATTGCCGATTACTCCGTAATCTATACTATTTTTACTGCCCTCTAGTTGGTTTTTTTCGTTTACACGAATGGACTTGATAGTATCGCTATTTACAGACTTATCTAGCATATGCTGAATAGTTTCACCTGTTTTACTACCTATCTGTTCTGCCCCTACTGGGGAATTAATTAAGTCTATTAGACTATTGTACTGCTCTATATGTAAGCTAGGTAGCTTATCAAATATCGCCTTAACCTCTGAGGCTGTTTTACCTGTTAGGTCATCTGGTGCTGAGGCTACTGAATGTTCCTCTATCTGCTGTAGGGTGATTTTTTTCTCTAGTATACTCATCTCTACCACTCCTTTCTAACCTTTACCATAATTATAGGTGGTAAAATATTTTGTAATTTCGTATATACCTAGGCTCTCGTCTAAACTACTATTTTCTATCCTAAACTGTAAGGTGGTGTACTTTCGGATTTTGTGGTTAAAGTATATTCTTTTAGGGGTGGAGGTGGTGAGAAATGTAAATCTAGTAAAATCTATATTCTCCCAACCAAATATAGAAAAGCTCCCACTGCGTATTAGCTCAAAAGGCTCCCCATCTACCGAAACATATATATTAGCACCTGTTTTGTAGCTGGGTTTTATAAGTAGTAGTCCACCTTTTCTCTCCATGGTCTTTAGCAGTGCCACATTGCCATCATCATCTGCTGGAGTATCCCAGTAGGCAGTAATAGCCTGTCCATTATCCCTGTACTTTGTCATATTGTCTATATGGGTATTTAGCTTGCAGATACCACCGTCACTGCCACCAAAATATAAATTCCCCTTGTGAGATAACAGAGCATTTATATCCAGCCCTTGCCATAGATAACCTTCATACTGATAGCTATTACCACTACCTGTTTTCTGTCTACTATCTAGTAGGTACACCCTAGAGTTAATAGCTAGAAGATAGTAACTATTCCACTGGCAAGCTATTGCCCTGTGAAGACTTGCTTCTTTTGTCAGTTTAGGATCTATGTAGTAGGATCGGTTTTGTAGGGTTCTTTCGGCAGTAACCAGGTTGGAGGTTATGGCATAAACCCCCATACTAGAAAGAAACAAAGGCTCATCTACTAGATTAACAAAGGTATTCCCTGCTATTGCTCCAACCCCTGTTACCCCTTGTTTAATAGGGAAGATTGCCCCATCATCTAAAAGTTCCCCTGTTCTTACAAATATGGTGCTATCCTGCTGATTATCTTCCTTAATAATAAGTAGATATTCACCAAGTTTAGCGTATCCCATTACCCCTGTATTCTCACTGCCGATAATGCCGTAGTTTATATCAGGGAAGTAGGTGGGATCATCTATTTCACACCAGAAATCCCATGCTTTATACTGGCTATTCCCAGTAAGGAAAACCCTATTATCTCCCCCGATGCCATAGTAGGCAAAGGTGGTGGAGTTCTTTATTCGCTGGCTGTAGTTTTCTACAGTTTTACTGTAGCATATCTCTACATTATCCTGTCCTGATACTATAGGAGCTGAGGGTGCAGTGTTAAATTTCACCTGACCTAAACTGCGATCTACAGTAAAATTAACCCCCTCACTCCAGCTTACTACCCCTGATGTAGTGGTAATCTCCACAGTAACACTACTGCTATCTATGTCCTTAGCTGATAGCTGATAGATTTTGCTGCTACCATCGGAGAGAAAACCTTCCCTACGATAGGGTGTAATTAGGTTTATACCTTTGTAGGATACCCCTCCAGTGCCATCGGGATTTTTACTAATTACCACCAGTGGTATGGTGGCTATATCCGACACAGGTTGTAAGCTACTGCCATCATATACTAGGTAATCCTCCCCAGTTAGAATAAATATTTTAGTATCTCCCTTATGTTCCATGAAAAAAGCCTTGGATCTGTTATCAGCTAGGTTTTCCCCAATAAGCTCTATACTTTCACTGCCTTCAATGGTGTAATCGGTAAATTTATAAAGGTTACTGCCTATATGGGCAATAAATATCTCCTGATCATTAATATGTCCATAGAAGATACCGTTAACACTGCCCTCTTTATGATACAAGGTAGTGTATCCCAGCCTTTTTTCTGGTAATCCTGCTGTGTCGGAAATCATATTTAACATATCAGCAGCCCTACTACCTCCCACACTACCAGCCTCTACGGAATAATCAACCCCTAAAAATCCCCTATAGGTAGATAGCTTAGGTTTTTTTGCTGGAGGAACTTTTACTGCCATAGCTGTCCTCCTCCCAGTATAGTTGCCACCTGTTTAGGTTGACGGATTATTATGCTATTTCTTATTGCCTCATACTCATTGCGATAGATAGAAGCCTTAGTAGCATCATCATCTATCCAGATATAATAGGAAGCCAGTAAAGGCAGTAACACCCTTGCCCAGCTATCCAGTTGTATGTTTTCTGTATCCTCAGTGTACTGGGTGAATTTTTTAGGCAGTTTGCGATACTTTACAATATACTCTCCCTGTGGTGTTCGTGGGATATTTAGGATAGTTTCACTATCTATGTAGTAATCATTTATAGCCTTGTATACTCCACTATTATCCCTATAACCCAGCTCCTTAAAATTATAAAAATCCTCATCATAATCCTTAAAATCATAGGAAATATACTGGCTGTTTAGGTGGATATCCTCTAGGGCAAGGGAATTTATACTGCTGTATATACCAAGGGATTTTACGCTATAAGCGTAGTCCCCAGTAAAGCTAAGGCTAACACTGCCAGTAGCAAAATCCCTATATATCCCATATCCTCCCCCAGTAAGCTCTATCTCTCTAACCCCATTATCATCGGTAACGGTAAGTAGACCTACCCCATCACAAAGCAGTGCAAAGGCTCTTGCTCCCACTGCTGTAAACACCAGTGGATCACTGCCATTATAGTAGCCACCATCTGTGGTACAGATATTTTCCTGTGGCTGATGGCTTAGATTAATCACCCCTACTATGGGGGCGATTTCGGTGGTAATAACAGCCATGGCACGATTTATCCCTGTGGGGATAATATTGGGATCTTCTTTATATTTGCTCTGATCATCAAAGCCCAAAGCAAATATCTCCTGTTTTAACTCTTTATAGGTCACTGTTTCTCCTCCTTTCTAAAACATCCCACTAAAACATTTAATAAATCTCTTAGTGGGATAGTTTTATAGGTTCTGATATTTTCTAACAAGTAAGCCTTAATTTATCCACTATGGAAGTTCGATTAACGCTATTTTAATCTGGGTGGAGGAAGGTATTACCACCACCGAGCCTCTATTCTCTCCAGTGACCTGCTTAAATGCACCACTGTCCACTGTAATACCAAATAGACCTGTAGCCCCTACAGTGTAGGTCACATCACCTGCACCCTGTATGCCATCACCTTTTTTAATGGTAATGGTGCCTTCGGCAGTGCCACCTTCTACAAGGATAAGGGTTTTAAAATCCTTACCCATAAAATCCAGCTTAAATCCATCTACAACACTAGTTGCAGCTACAAAGGTCACCCCCTTGCTCAGTTCATTTACATCGGATATTTTTACTCTTTCTACTAGTTTAATTGCCATAATGCTTCCTACCTTTCTTTATGTCCCAGTATTGTGGGCACTTTAGTTATGTGTAAAATTTTAGTCGGTGTACTTAACATTAAGTACCATCATTTCCTTAGGGCGTACAATCTTGCCATCGTATAGAGCAAAGCCCTTAACAGCATCGGAAAATCTATCCTCTGGACGGTATGCCTCGGTATGTACCAGTGGATTACAGAAAGCAATAGCTCGGTCAGTTTTAATCTGGATAAGCTCCCCACCGTCCTTAGTGGCGATGTTATTACTCATCTTAACCTCAATATTGCCATACTTACCTACCCTGCCGTTGGTCATCATCATGGAGTTATCGGTGTCTAGCTTAATATATGCCTGTTTAAGCAGCATATAAAACTGTGGTGAAACGGTAATTGTCACCCTAGTGTTCTGGCTAACATCATTCTGATAAAGCTTCATCAGTGCTTCATCAATCTTATCTAGCACATTATCCTTAGTTACCTTGTATGCAGTTTTACTGTCTAGTATAGCCATCTTATCTAGGGATAGATTTGCAATAAATTTATCCATCTCGCAAGCTAGACCTTCGCTGGTTTCTAGATTAAGGGCTGTTTCCACACTTTCCTTAGCTAGTCGGCTGGTATCTAGATCCTCCATCATATAGTTAAAATATGCTATCTGATTAATATTCATGGTTACTGCTGTATCCTGAATTTCCTCAGCTGTAGGCAGAACAATGCCACCTGAATTTGTAGTGTAGATGGTTGGCTTTGCCACACCTAGAATTCTTACACTATCACCGATGTTTTTTACCTCTCCTTCGTATTGACGGTTGGTATTCTCTGCAAATACACATAATCTCTCTAGCTCCCTGCCGATTGCCTTGTTCCAAACTGTTGGTATAAAATTCTTCATTGCCATAATTTTTTCTTCCTTTCTCAACTTTAAATTTTTGTTTTTCCTATGTAATGGTTATCTCCAGTGTTCCATGGATTTTAGGATTTTTACATAGTTTCTGTCTACCTCATTTTGGCTCATCTTCTCCACCTGTGAACGGGTGTACAGGTCATTTCCTGTAGCAGTAGCTACATCTCCCATAGTTGGTGGCACATTCTTGCCCTTGCGATGATTACAGATGTTATAAGCCTCAATAGGGCTTAAGCTACCTGTAGCCATTAAGCTGTAAAACACCTCCCCTAACTCCTTGCAGTCCCCTGAAATCTCATGGGGATAGGCTGCTCTAATCTTACCTATATCCCTTTGTAGGATATGCCTGTCATGTAGCTTTCTGTAGTAATCCCTTTCCTGTGTTAGAGCTTTAATAATCTGCTGGTTTTGTAAAAGCTCTTTTTTAAGGATTTCTAGCTGATATACCTGTGGTTTTTCTGTAACAGCTTCCTTAGTAACCACTGGTACACCCGGAGAAGCTACCAGTTTAATACTCTGTAGGTTTTCCTGTGGTATTGCTGGGGCTTCTGGCTGTGGTACTGCCTTTGTCTGATTAATCATTCTCTTGACCATCCTTTCTTATTTACTACCTAGTGGTAGCCTTAGACTATCAAAAAACCCACAAACGCAAAATTTACTAAAAAATGAGTAGAAAATTTTGCTTGCTGTGTCACTATTAACTTTCAAATTTCGCTCATATACTCTGGTATTACTCGCTTATTTGTAAGTTAAGCTCCTTGCCTTGCAGATTTTTTGTCAGTCTACCAGTGTGTTCAAAAAACCATAGCTTTTTGACACCCTGTGGCTACCTAGTGGTAGTCTTTTATTCTTCATCACTTTGCTCTACCTCAGTGGTTTTGCCATTGGTTTGATTTATTTTAATATGCTCCTCCCAAACGGATCTACACTTTGGGCAGCGCATAGTGTGAACTAATGTTCGATTTGAAAGTAGTTTATAGCCTATTATTCTAGGCTCTACATTGCAACACATACTCTGTATTCACCTCCTTTATATTATTCTATTTATAGTCGGCAAGGTGCAAAACAAGTCAGTTAAGCTTTACAACCTCACCCCTTCGGTTTTAAAAGCTTAATGTTTTACACTTGCCTTAATCTATAGTCGGCAAGGTGCAAAACAAGTCAGTTATGATTCACGGGTTTTTATTAAATCCTCTAGCTGTTTCTTAGGCACTGTCGAGTAGTTATCTAACAGTGAAAGATACTCATTAAAGTCGATATACCCCTTCTCTAATACTCTTTCTAATGCCAGCTCTTGACTTAGTCTGCTATATGGATCTACTGGGGTAACATCTACCTTAATATTAATATCAAGGCCTGCTAACTGCTCCCTTGACACTATGTAATTTTTAGAATTTTCCCCTAATATTTTAATACCATCTACTGCGTAAATCCTCCACAGTCTATGCCATATTACTGCAATATCCTCGATACACTGTTTAAAGGATTGTACCTGTTCATTTAGTGGCACTGCTGCCTGATCCCTTGCTGCTTTAATAGCTGCACCACTGGCTTTGGTTGGATCTACATTACCTACCGAGGCATCGCTGGCACCCTCTAAGGCTCTAGTTAGATTAATTAGCTCATTTTGTAGATTAGAGGCGTCTTGAGATATAGGTGCTGGTCTTAGATACTGGATAATTGTATCAATAGGATTTCCCTCTAGATTATCCACCTCAATTTTTGCCCCAGCCTTGTCTAACTCATCTATATTGGTAACCTTATTTCTGTCATAGGCGATTTTGTTATAGGCATCTCGCTTGGTCATTACTGAGCGACGGGCTAGGGTTTTATTTACCTCTAGCTGATTAGCTATGAGAAAATCCACATTGCCCACCCCACGAGCAGTACCAAACCTTTCCTCCCATCTCAGCCCTACAACTGGGTATACATCAAGGCCTTTAATAGTTTCCATTGGGCTGTACACCAGCTCTCTAACACTTCTAGCAAAGGTTAACTCCCCCTGTCCCAGCTCCATATATAAAAGGCTTGTACACAGTGGATCGGTGGTGTTTTGCTGATTATCACCTTTATGGCTGTAATCCTCATCACCCTGTATTAACATAATCTCCTCCTCTGAAATCCCCTTAGCCCTTGCGGTAGCTTGTACCTTACTTACTGGTATTCTCTCGGCGATAATTATCCACTGTTGGCTATTAATATTAGGGTTAGTTTCATCGGCAAAATACACATTGGTACTATGTATCTCGGACAGTTTAAGCTCTGGGGAGTTTTCCCCGTTCTTAGCCCAGAAGTATATATAGTGATCCCCTGTAATACAGGCGTTTTTAAGCAGTGACCACATATAGAAATCCATCTTTAACCTATCCCATTGTTTGGCTGCATATTCATTTAGCAGTTTACATATCTGCTGGGATTTTTCCTCCTCTGTATGAGGCGAGTAAACTATAGCCATGTTATTTTGAGCTATGTTACTAATCTTATATTTGCAGATTGGCTTAATAAAATTAAGACTAGGTAGCTCCTCTTCCTCACCTATGCCACGCCAGTGATTACCTATGTAAAAATCATGGCATCGGCTACTTATTCCATAAAGATTATTTGCTATATGGTGATTAATACCCTGCTGATATTTCTCCCATATGTGATTGTACAGTTCTTTGTTCAAGGTTATCCCTCCTTATTAATATAACTATTCTCTGTCCTTCCAACCGTCGTAACGGTCGATGTCCTGTAGTAATTTATGATAATAATGATTATGCTCACTGGGTTTACTTGGTTTATTTA
Source organism: uncultured Oscillospiraceae bacterium (assembly GCA_964369235.1). GTDB lineage: Bacteria > Bacillota > Clostridia > Oscillospirales > Ruminococcaceae > CAYJEQ01. The sequence goes on from CAYJEQ010000002.1 coordinate 58,547, forward strand.
TCTTTGGTATTAACTGTGGCAGAGGTTTCTTTTTTTCCACTGCTCTACCATCTCTTAAACCTAGTCGATATGCCCCTATTACCATAACTGCCATTACTAGTGCCATAATAACTAAACTTCCCTCATATAACATTGTCCTTTCCTCCATTTCCTAAAATATTTCTACCTCTATCCTCCAGTTTAAAACTATGGCTAAGTTTATCACTGGTACTGGTTTTACCCTTTGTCCCTTTCCCCATGTGATATACCATACGATTTAGTGCCTGTGTCATTGCATCTACCTGATCATCGTGTTTCCCATAGGGGAAGTTGCTACACTCCTCTACAAATTCCCCTGTAAAGGCTGCGAATTTCGGTAGATGTACCCTGCCACTTTCCACCACTCCGGCAATGGCATTAGCCCTTGCCTCCTTACCTCCTAGGGGGCTAACCCCTAGCACAAAGGAAAACTCCTTTTTTAACATCTGTATAATTGCTGGGCCGTTGGCTGTGTCCTCAATTAGTATTAGATTAATGGTGTGGCCCTCCATTATGCTATGTATTGCCGATATAGTCTGGGGAAAATCAAGCCTTGCCCTAATGGCATCTATTAGGTAAAAATCCCCCTGTAGCACCCCCCATAGCTGTATTGCCACATAGTCACTGCCTACCCCTGATTTAAAGGCTGCGTCTACACTAACTAATCGATAGGTCACCGAGGGTAGTATCTCATAGTAGTTCCACCACTGCCTTAGAAATATATTTCCCTGTGATGAGCTAGGTCGCCCTTGAAACAGTGCATTCCATGCCCTAGTACCGTTATTGTACTGATAGCTTTCTTTAAACTGCTTTAGCCAGTTATTATCTTTCCCAATCTCTGGGGCTAAAGGCTCTCCTAAACTTCTTCCCATAGGATCACTTTCCTCTGCCTCACAGGGTAGATTAATTACCTGTACATTTTGTTCGCTGGCTATTATCCTACCGGCTAAATCGTCCTCATGCCATCTAGTCTGAATAATAATAACCTTTGCCCTAGCACTAAGCCTTGTTTTAAAGGAATTTTCCCACTCGTCATAAAGTCGTTGTCGGTATCTACCACTGTCGGCTTCGCTACGGTTTTTTATGGGATCATCTATTATCATAAGATTACAGGCTCTACCTGTAATACCACTCATTACCCCTCGACTAATCATCCCTCCTACTCCGTTTTTTAGCTCGAACTCCTTGTTTCCCTTAGGATTTTTTGCCAGTTCCAGCCCTAACTCTCCACCGTGTTCCACTAGTTTCTGTAAATTTCTTCTGCCAAATAGCGTGGCAAGCTCCTCGTTATAGCTAATCTCAATTACCCTACCATGGGGATATTTACATAGATACCAACTGGGGAGGGTTTCGGTAATTGTCATACTTTTCCCATGTTGGGGAGGCATGGACACAATAAGTATGTCATAGGGATTACCTGTGTCCCTAGTTATAAAATCCTCCACCTGTTTACATAGATACAGTGAAACCTTTGTATCCTTCCAAAAATCCCCATGTACAAAGCTACAATATCTGCTATAGCTTTCTAGGTAGGGTGTAGGTATACTTTCTACCAATTCTTTGTCCTTTTCCTTTACAGTATTATCTACCAGTGTTTGCCCTGTAGGTATTTCCTCAGATTTGTCCAGTAGTTTATCTGCTAGTTTCTCCCCTTTTGCCCTTATCTGCTTTTCCGATAGATTTTTTGTAGAATAGAGCTGTTTGTATGCTTCATAGGAACATATTCCCTGAGATAACTTCTCCTTAAAACTCCTTTGTTTTTCATTCACCCCATCACCTATCCTTCTTCTTTAAATAGCTATTAGCAAAACACATAGAATACTCATCATTTTTAATACAAATAAAATATTTAATTTAGTTTTGCTCATGGCTATCTTTCAACTATAGCTAATATTTTATAATAGCTGTGGTTAAATCTCATTTACTACTTCAACAATTTTTTAATTCTCATTTATGCGACTTACTTGTTATGTTTATGATATTAACATAGAAAATCAACACTGTCAATAGGTTTTTCACTCATAAATGATAATTTTAAAAAATTTTTAGGACAAAAAGTTGCATTTATGATACTTTTTTGTTATACTTAAGGAGAATTATTAGTTATGCTCTAACCATTTGGTTATATAGAAAGGACTGGTCATATTATGTCAACTGGCGAAATTATTAAAGCTACTAGAAAAGCTAAAGGTTTTTCTGTAAAGGTTATATCGGAACAAACTGGGATTTCCAGTGCAACATTATTTCGTTATGAGAACGGAGAAATTTCCAAAATACCTATGAATAACATTATCGCCATTGCCAAGGTGCTACAGGTACCTACTGCAAAACTTATGGGAGATAATTCTCCTGAGGTAATGGGTGGTGACATAGCTGGCACCGAGCCACTGCCAGCCTTTAAAATGCTACCTATTCTAGGACAGATTGCCTGTGGTGAGCCACTTTTTGCCGAGGGTAATATTTCTGGTTATCAGGGTGTTCCCAGTGATATTCCAGCTGATTTTATACTGAGATGTCAAGGGGATAGTATGATTAATGCCCGTATATATCACGATGATATTGTATATGTAAAAAGCCAAAATTACGGCGAAAACGGTGATATAGTGGTAGCTATGATAGACGACTGTGCCACCTTAAAAAGACTGTATAAATACCCTGGACAGGTGGTATTACAGCCAGAAAACCCCAACTATCCACCACTGATATATACAGAAAATGATTTTGAGAATGTGTTTATAATTGGCAAGGTGGTAGGTTTTACCAGCAAATGCCTATAATAATTTTAAAGGAGTGTATCTATTATGAAATTCCTGCGCTACGAAAGAGAAGATAAAACCTATCTAGGCATTATTCCACAGGGTTATGAGGAAATTATCCCAGTGGAAAATATCCCCCTAATCTCAAATTATAGTGATATGGTGGAGCTAATTAGATTTTTAGATGATGATAATTTTTTAAAGCTTAAAGGTATTGTAGAAACCAATAGTTATACCACTGTGGCAATGTCACAGGTAAAACTCCTTTCCCCCATTAAACGCCCTCCCCACGACATTATTGCAGTAGGGGTAAACTATCGTGACCATCGTGAGGAATGTATGGATACCACAGCCACTGTAGACTCACCTATACCTGTATTTTTCTCTAAGCGTGCCAGCTATATCTACGGTAGTGGACAGGTGTTACCACCAGTATACAGCTATGATAGATACCTAGATTACGAGGTGGAACTGGCAGTAATTATTGGCAAAGAAGGCAAGGATATAACTACTGATAAGGCTTTGGATTATGTTTTTGGTTACAGTGTATTTAACGATTTATCCTGTCGTAAATTCCAGAAATCCCATCAGCAGTGGTTTAAGGGCAAATCCCTAGATGGTCTGTCAGCAATGGGGCCTTATATAATCCATAAATCAGCCCTTTCCCATCCACTAAATCTTAATATCTCCACAAAAGTTAACGGGCAAACAAGACAAAGTTCTAACACCAGTCTGTTTATTACAGGTGTAGAGGAGATTATATCTGATTTCTCCCGTGGACTTACTATAGAAACAGGGGATATATTTATAACAGGCACCCCAGGTGGGGTAGCATGGGCTATGAAACCACCTGTTTATCTAAAGTCAGGTGACATAGTAGAGTGCACTATAGAAAATATCGGAACACTAAGTAATACTATAGAATAAGGCTGTATAAGAAAAAGGCTCTTTCTTAACATTTGCCATAGAACCAGAAAAAAACTCAGACTGGGTATTCACCCTCAGTCTGAGTTTTTTTAATTAAAGCCCGCTGAACAACCCAAAAACATACTTATAGGTTTATTTAATATGTTTTTGGGTGTTTCAGGGTGCAAAGTTTTTAATCCGTTATTATAAAAACTTTGCACTCTGAATTCATTTATAAACCTCAAAATGCCCTTGTTTTGAGATACTGTGTGCTTAGCACCCAGTTATTCAGTAAGCATTAATTATTATTTAGTTTTACATCTACAGCTTACTATATATATCTAACTCGGCTTTGGTCATATCTATCTACAAAACGATTAGCCTCTGGATCCTTGGGATGACCTATAGCTATAACTGCATAGGGTAGAATATTCTCTTCTAGGCTGTATAGCTTACTAATATAGCTCATTCTCTGACTATCTGGTGCAGTACCTAGCCATACTGAGCCTAGGTTTAGTTCCACTGCTTGTAGCTGGATATTCTGGGTTACTGCTCCTAAATCCTGTTCCCAGTGTTCTGGGTATTTCATTCTATCTTTGTTACCTAGGACTATAATAGCTAGGGGGGAGTTTTTCAAACAGCTTGCATAGGGATTATAATCTGATAGCTCTACTAAATCTGCCTTCTTGCTTACCACAATAAACTCCCAAGGCTGTTGGTTGCCAGCAGATGGTGCCTGCATACCAGCACGAAGGAGCTTTTCTACATCCTCTTTAGTTACTTCCTTGTCTAAAAACTGTCTTACACTTCTTCTTGTAAAAATCATATTCATAATACTACACTGCCTTTCTAAAAATGTAATTATTAAAGCCGTACATACCTAATCCTAATAAGTTATAGGTTAAGGCGTGGGTGACTAACCAATATACAGTTTGGTTACGCTGGTGTTTGGATATGATCCCAATCACTGCCAAAAATATCTGTAAGCATCCAGTTAAATGCCTTCTGACGCTCTATTACCACACCGATGTTAAATCCTGTAGGCTCTGCTGTTTTCTTTACTCTGCTTTCGATAAAGCTCCAGTGATATCTCATCATTAGATCCTGTGCTTCCATTAGAGTTTCTATGTCTAGCTCCTTAGTTTTACCTAGCAGATTTTCTATATTTTCTCCATCTAATACCAGTCTTGCCATTGCCGAAACATTGCAAATCTCATTTGTAGGATTTAGCTCCTCTATTAGTCCTACAGCCCACATCATGGTAGCTGCGCACTCATACTGCCAAGAATATTTAATGGTGTTTTGCTCATTAAATTCCTCACTGTTAATATATTCTAGCTCCTGTGGTGTCATATGAGCCATAATACCATACATCTGCTCCATTCTATTTACAGCATCTAGTGCCTTCTTATTATCATGGTTTTCCTCGGTCATAACAAACTCAGAATACAGCGCACAAGCAAAGATACAAAGACCACGACTTAGAATTTCCTCCTTAGATCTTGCTCTAATATCACCCTGAGCTAAAGCCAGTTTCATATGCTCCATATAAGGGATATTTTCTTTCTTTAGCTTTTGGATATTCTTATTATATCTAGCATTATCTTCTGCTGTAGGCTCTGCCTTATTAGGTACAAGTCTTTTAGCTGTAACAGTAGGGGTTAACTTCTCTAGGTCACTTTTCCCTTCTGGGTTAAATACCAGTTTATTCTCACCGTTAATAATATCAAGATTATTCATAATAAGGTAGCTATTTAGCTTATTAGCTGTGTGTATTATCTGAGAATACAGGAAGCTATTTCTCTCATTATTATCGGTAAATAAAAACTCTACTCCAAATATACTATCCCACATAGATATCTGGGTAATTAGCATCTTCTGTATTTCTTTGTGGTCGGTTTCCTTGCTACCATAGAAATTCGCCATACCTCTTAGCTGTGCCATTACCTTATCAGGGCTGTCTGCCTGTGGTGGTATTATAACCGATAAAGCTGTGTCATCCTGTAAAATAATATCCACTCTATCCTGTGATTTTTCGGTTTTTACTGCTTTATCTCTTAGAAAGGACAGCAGGGTTTCTGCAATGCTATCAATAGTCAAAGCTGTCCCACAAAAACTAACCTTTAAATAATCCATCTTAATGCTCCATTCTGCCAAATATTCTCGGCTCAAAATTTTATATCCAAGTTTGATTATATTTTAATATTAACTATCCCCTGCCAGTGGTGACAGGGGATGATTTTATATATATATATTAATTAAAATGTTTTATATGCTTTAACAATATCCTTAGCAGTTAGGCCGTACTTTTCTGCTAGTTCGTTAGGTGTACCAGACTCACCAAAGGTGTCCATTACCCCAACTCTTCTCATTGCACAGTTGCCTGCCTCAGAGATAACCTCAGCTACAGCACTACCTAAACCACCGATAATGTTATGATCCTCAGCAGTGATAATCTTACCTGTTTTAGCTGCATATTCTCTAATCATATCTGCATCAATAGGCTTAATGGAAGCCATGTCAATTACAGCAGCCTCTACACCTTCTTTAGCTAGTTCTTCTGCTGCAATAACAGCCTGAGCCACCATATCACCAATGGCAATAATAGTCACATCTTTACCGTCTTTTAGTAGATTACCCTTACCAATCTCAAATTTAGCTGTGTCAGCTGTGTAAACTGGCGCTGGGGATTTTCTACCAAAACGCAGATAAACTGGGCCTTCGTAGTCTAATGCTGCCTTAACAGCAAGCTCTACTGTATACATATCAGCTGGTACAATCACTGTCATATTAGGCAGTGTTCTCATTAGTGATATGTCCTCAATACACTGATGGGAAGCACCATCTTCACCGATAAGTAGACCACCATGAGTAGCAGCTATCTTAACATTTAGTTTAGGGTATGCAATGGAGTTTCTAATCTGCTCGTAGGCTCTACCTGTGGCAAACATAGCAAATGTACTTGCAAAAACAGCCTTACCTGTTGTAGCAATACCTGCTGCTGTAGTCATCATATCACCTTCGGAAATCCCCATATTAAAAAATCTCTCAGGATATTTCTTTAAAAAACGATTAGTCTGGGTAGCTTTGGACAAATCTGCATCTAGTACCAAAAACTCATATTTATCTGCAAGACTTACTAGAGCCTCACCATATGCTTCTCTTGTTGCTAAAAAACTCATTATAATTACCGTTCCTTTCTCATTAACCTTAGGTAGTGGCTATATCCACCACCCTAAAGAATTCTAAGCCTTCTTTAACTCTGCTACAGCCTGTGCGTACTGGTCGTCATTAGGTGCTGCTCCATGCCATGAAACATTGTTTTCCATAAATGATACACCTTTACCCTTAACAGTTGTTGCAACAATAACTGTTGGCTTGCCTTTGCACTCCTTAGCAGCCTGTAGAGCATTGTGAATTTCTTCTAGGTTATGACCGTCAATTTTAATTACATTCCAGCCAAAAGCAGCAAATTTATCACCTGGGCAGGCAATATCCATTACCTCTTTAACAGGGCCATCAATCTGTAAACCATTAAGGTCTAGTATCATTACTAGATTGTCTAACTTGTAGTGAGCAGCTGTCATAGCAGCTTCCCAAATCTGGCCTTCCTGAATTTCGCCATCTCCACAGATAGCATATACACGGTAATCTTTTTTATCATATTTGCCAGCAATAGCCATACCATTAGCAGCAGACAGTCCCTGTCCTAGTGAGCCTGTAGACATATCAACACCATTTGTCTTGCCTCTTGCCGGGTGTCCCTGTAGGTGGCTGTTTATCTTTCTTAGGGTCTTAATATCTTCTTTAGGGAAATAACCTTTTTCAGCTAGTGCTGCATAGTATCCTGGAGCACCATGACCTTTAGATAGTACAAATCTATCTCTGTTAGGATCATTTACATTCTCTGGAGAAACATTCATCTCATCAAAAAATAATACAGATAGTATGTCACACATAGATAAAGAGCCACCTGGGTGACCACTTTTTGCTGCGTGTACTCCCTCTAGAGTAAGAAGTCTAAGTTCTAGTGCTTTTTCCTGAAGCATTTTAAAATCTGGCATAATATAAACCGTCCTTTCAACAAAACACCACTACTAGTGGTTTTACTAGCATAGTGACCTATCAATCATCTATAGTTATTGTAAATTATATAAGTAAGTACACTATAGATTTAAGCTAATTTTTACCTCTATTTAGAATACAATATCTACCACTAAAAATCAAGGGGTATTTCATTACTAAATAAATAATGAACTATAGTTTTTGATTAATTTTTCTTTAATTGGCAATAATAATTTCATTATAAATGTTATCTGTAGAAAGGCTGTGCTACCCTTGAAATCCACCTTAATTGCATACAAATCCCCTTCTGTGGTTACAGATGTTTTGTTAAAATTCTTCTCAGAAAACAATTTCACATCCCTCCCCTCTATCTGCCATCCTAATTCTATTGGGAATTTTAGTAGTGATAATCTCATAATAGCTAACTTAGATTTAAGTAGCTTTCCCTTAAAAAAATACCATAGTCCCATATGGGCAATAAACTGCTATAATATCCCTACTTATCTTGATTGTAATATTATCTCCTGTGGTTATGGCAGTAAGGATACTATTACTGTAGGCAGTTTAGAGGAAAACCAAATTATGCTTTCCTTACAGCGACCTATATCCTCCCTTATAGGAAAAGAGGTTTCTCCCAGTGAATTTCTACTATATAATAAAGCTAATATTTCTACAGATAGCCTACTTACTATAGGTGGCATTATAATATGTAGTGGGCTGGCAAGGGATACTATTATAATCTCACCATAGAGTTATTGTGCTGTGACTATAGTCACTTACATCTAATCCTATACTATCCTTTTAAAAATTTTTTCCAAAATTTATGAAGTTATAATCTAGGCTAATTAAGCTATACTAATAAAGCAAACGCAAAACAAATAAATCTCAACGAGATAAATATTAAGGAGTAAATTATTATGGCTAACAAACCTGTAGTACCAGAAGCAAAGGATTCTCTAAATAAATTTAAAATGGAATGTGCAAACGAAGTAGGTGTAAACCTTAAGCAGGGTTACAACGGCGACCTTACAGCCCGTCAGGCTGGTAGTGTCGGTGGACAGATGGTAAAAAAGATGATTCAGTCCTACGAGAGTTCAATGAAATAAGGTATCTTTTCAAAGATGATTCAGTCCTATGAAAGTTCAATGAAATAAGGTATCTTTTCAAAGATGATTCAGTCCTACGAGAGTTCTATGAAGTAGGTCATATTTTTCAAATATGATTCACCCCTACGAGAGTTCTATGAAGTAAGACATCTTAAAAAACAGCAATTCTCTTTATAAATTATAATGGTATATGGGCTATGGCATTCTGCCATAGCCCATATTCTTTCGGTTAAAACATCTTAAAAATTTAAAATTTTTTTACCATTAATAGGATTTGTAGGGGTGTACTTAACTATTTGCTTTTGTCCGTAACACAGCACCTCAGCTGGGGGCGTTGCCCCATAGCAGCATTGCTGTAGTCTACTTATAAACCTAATACCCCAGTTACTTTTATCGTCACGCAAAATATAACCACTGTTTGAATAAATTAAACAGGCAAGTTTTCGCAAGCAAAAATATTGCAACTCAGTAGATGTAAATGATAGAGTGGTGAGTTAGGGAAGGGCTATATTCACCCTTCCCTAACGACTAGGCACAGAACAATAAGACTTAAGACGCAGTCATTAACATAGACAGCCATTCTCTTGACTCTTCTTTATACAACTGTTATTTGAAATTACAGAGGTTTTGGCTCATGTAATAAAAATCTTATCTTCTGATTAATATCTACCTAGGACGCATCTAGGTTAATGTGTGGTAAGGGGTGGGAATCAAAAGGAACTTACTCTAAGTTAAAGCTGAGTGTATCCCCCTTTTGTCGTTTTAAGGGAGATTTTTAAGAGGGAGAATCGAAACTCCCTCTTAAATCACTTTTTGATGACTTTTGCGTGACGGCAAAAGTTATTGGGGGATTAGGCTTATAAATAAGCTACATAGGTAAATGTATGGGGCAACGCCCCTTGCTGAGGTGCTGTGTCATAAGGCTGAGTAGCGATATATCAACAATCGACACCTAAAGGGCGAACACATAGGTTCGCCCCTACATATAACTGGGTTAATATATAACACCAATCCCCCACAACCACTAATCATAATCCATATTACAAATATGTGGCAAAGTCACACCTTAACTTTTCACTCTTCACTAGCCAATGTAATTGGGTGTATTCATCTTTCACTATCTCCTAAAGGGAAATTAGAAGCACAATCTACATAAAAACAAACCGTCACTATATTTTCTGATAGTGACGGTTTATATACCTTATTTAAAACTAATTATCCAATTAGTCCATTTACAATCTCCATTACTCTGTCACCACCTATTACTAGGTATGTCATATATATAGCATATAATGTTAGGGTAATAATACCCTCTAGGCGAGTTGCTTTCTTACTAGTAGCAGAGAAGATATACATAAGAATGGTGGATAGGGTCATCACAATTGTAGGTGAGATAGAATCCAGTCCTACAGCTATAGGAGTAACAAAGGCAGATAAGCCTAGTATAAATAAAATATTAAAAATACATGAGCCTAGGGCATTACCCATAGCCAGTTCACTTTCGCCTTTTTTAGCAGCTACTAAGCTAGTTACAAGCTCTGGTAGGCTAGTACCTACAGCCACTATAGTAAGACCTACTAGATTTTCGCTCAGTCCAAAGGTATATGCAATACTTACAGCACTGTCTACAACTAGATCCCCACCGAATATAATACCTGCAACACCTACTATAATAAGACCTATACATTTTATTACTGAGATTTTTTTCTCCTCTGTGGTAGTATCTTCATCTTTAGAGTTCATTGATTCCCATATTAGTGCTAGAATATAAACTACACAGCCAATAAGTAGCATAAGACCTTCAATACGACTGATATTTCTGTCTAGTATAAAGATAATCACAGCAATAGAGGACATAACAGCTATAGGGAAATCTCTAACTAATATAGACATATTTGTTTTAATAGGCTTAATAACAGCACATAGGCCTGCTACCACCATTAGGTTAAATATATTAGATCCCGTAACATTACTTAGTGCCAGTGCATTACTGCCATTCATAGCAGCAGTAATACTAACTGATGCCTCCGGTAAGCTGGTACCTATAGATACAATTGTCAGCCCGATAATTACTGGAGGTATTTTCATCTTTTTAGCAATATCGCCACTGCCATCTACAAAGAAATCTGCCCCTTTAATCAGTAAAAAAAATCCTAGAACTAGTGTAAAATAAACCATTATTAAATCTTTCCTTTCTGCTGCACAGAGTTTAAGGTTTAGTGCCTTGCCTCTGTTCTTTGAGAATTTTCTCAAAGGTCTTTGTTGTAGTTTTACTGTCATAGTTTTATTATATAGATTTGGACTATGACTTAGAATTTATGCTACTAGGTGGTATTTTATCCAAAATAAAAACAAGACTTAAACCACCCAGCACCTACAGAAATCTGTAGGTTTACTGGATAATAAAAGTCTTGTTATTTCATATACAACCGGTTTTAATTAAAAAACGAGATGACGATTGTATAACACTTCTAGTGTCAACTACTCCCTTTTATACCTAAAGTTATCTTAACATAATTTATTAAAAAGTCAAGAACAATTATAACCTAATTTATTAAATCCCTAGGTTTTTTGGTTAAAAAACCATCTTTTCAGCTAAAATTTAATATTTTTTATTATAAATTATCACCAAATACTGATAATTATTATCCTAATTATAACAAAGGCAGAAAGCTAGCTTAATAATAAGATGATGGATATAATCCTATCTTACAAAATTTGTCCACTGTTTTACTGGTTGGGCTGGTTTTGGCATATCTGCTTTATTTACTGCATTAATAAGCCATCCCATATTATTTCCCAGTGTTTCTAGTATCTGCATACCCTCTAAATCCTCTGTAATCTCCCCAGGTGCCTCACCATGTACCACTGTCCAGTAGTTAGATGTTGGCATAAACATCTCAGAATACTCGATATACTTATTTAGCTGATCTACTGTCGGTATACCACCACTTCTTCTTACTGCAGCAATGGAAGCCCCTACCTTATGACGCATAAGGCCACCATTTGCCCCACAGACCATAAAGAATCTATCTAGGAAACTTTTCATACCTCCGGCAAGTCCTGCATAGTATACTGGTGAGCCTAGTAATAATCCATCAGCTTCTTTAGCTTTAGCAATAATTTCACCTAGCTGATCTTTGTAAGCAGGGCAGGTTTCGTTTTTCACCTTAAAACAGGCACCACAGGCTATACATCCAGCAAACTTCATACCGCCTACTTGTACAATCTCCATATCCACACCGTATTCTTTTAATCTTTCACCTATGATGTTTAGGGATCTATAGGTATTGCCATTTGCCTTAGGGCTGCCGTTAATTGCTAGTACTTTCATAATAATGTACTTCCTTTCTTATCTTCACAGCTTACCATATATTATCATTCTATATATATGGGACTTTCATCATTATATTATACTAAATTAATGTTTTTTACAATAGCATTGTTTGACTTTTTAATTTTGTAATGCTACAATAACCTTAGATTCAACAAAAAAGGAGTTTATATCTTATGAAAAGCAAAATACTATCCTCTATAGTCCTCTGTGTTATTTTAATATTCACTACAGGCTGTGGGCTACTAGAAGGGCCTGATATGTCGGAGTATGTTCAGTATGAACTTAATTCTTTCTATCTTAATGAAAATCCACAGGAATACCTAGAGCTACTAGGTAATAAATACACTGTAGAAGACCTTGATACAATATATGATGAAACCATCTATCGTGAGATAGATTCATATCTTATCTACTGTGGAATAGACAAGGATAATATCACCGAGGGAACTCGTACAAGAGCTTATGACATCTTTAAAACTCTGTATTCCTACTCTAATTTCCAGATAGGGGAAAATAGCAAAGATGGCTCGGTTTACATGGTGGACATCTTAGTATATCCAACCCTTAATCTAGCTCAGGCAGTGGATCGCACAGTATACGACAGCATATCAGCAGAAATTAGTGCTAATGTGGAAATATCTAAAGAAGATGTAGACGATGTATTCACTAACGCCCTGCTAGATGTTATTGAGGAGAACCTCCTAGAGCCAATTTACGGTGCGCCTATCGCCTTAAAACTATCCATTATCCAGTATTCTGAATATGCAGAGATTAGCGAAGACAGCTTCTATGCAGTTTATGAAAGTATACTAAAATACGAAGAATAAATAAAATCCCTTTACACTGCGATTCTTTATGGGTAGTTGGGGTAAAATTCTGTTGGGGTACTGTCCCTCGCCAAAGGCGAGGGACAGTACCCCAACATTTGTTATAAAGGAGTGGTGACAAAATTTTAATAAGACAGAAAAACAGTAGGGGCGAACCTGTGTCTTCGCCCGAAACTAATTGTAAATACAATGGTAAATACAATGGTTAAAAACCATAGTAAAACCAATATCTGGGGTGGTCACATAGGACCGCCTAGGCAAATTAGTCAGATTAAGGAAATTAATTTCATATCTTCACAGCCCCTAATTAGGGCGATACCCCACCATCTTAAGCATTCGCTCTACCTGTCTTTTAATCCCTCGGTTTTCCTCTAGGGATAAGGTTGGGTCGGCTGTAAGGAGTATTTTAGCTTCCTTCTGGGCTTCCTCTAGTATATCCATGTCTTTGCTAATATCAGCCATCTTCATAGCTGGTAAACCATGCTGTCTATAACCAAAGAAATCTCCAGCGCCACGATGTTTTAAGTCCTGTGCTGCAATCTCAAAACCATCGGTAGTCCTACACATGGTAGCTAGTCGCTCTTTGGCTGTTTCCCCTCTAGCGTCAGACACCAGTATACAGGTGGACGGCTCCTTACCTCTGCCTACTCGCCCTCTAAGCTGATGAAGCTGACTTATACCAAATCTATCGGCATTTTCAATAACCATTACCACAGCATTAGGTACATCTACCCCTACCTCTATTACAGTGGTAGATACTAATAGATCAATCTCCCCAGCTTTAAACTGTTCCATAACTGCGTCTTTTTCCTTCTGCTTTAGCTTACCATGAACTAAGCCTACTTTATAATCCTTAAAACTATCCTGTGCAATCTCCTCGGCGTACTGGGTGGCGTTTTTTAGCCCCATGTCCACCTTGCCTTCCTCCACTGCTGGACATACTATATAAGCCTGAAATCCCTTATCCAGATACTCTTTAATAAATCCATAGGCGTCACTGCGTTTTTTACTGGATATAGCATAGGTTTTTATCGGTGTTCTCCCTGCTGGTAGCTCCTTAATCTGAGATATATCTAAATCCCCATAAACAATAAGTGCCAGTGTTCTAGGTATGGGAGTAGCAGACATTACCATGGTGTGCACTCCCTCACCTTTTAGGGCTAGTGCTGCACGCTGTGCCACACCAAAACGGTGCTGTTCATCGGTAATTACTAATGATAGATTATTAAACTCCACATCGCCTGTAATAAGGGAATGAGTTCCCACACAGAAATCTATCTCACCAGCTTTTAACTGGGCTTTTATTAGCTTTTTCTCCTTAGCTGTAGTTGCACCTGTTAGCAGTGCTGATCTTATACCCAGTGGTGAGAGGAATTTCTCCATGGTTTTAAAATGCTGATTTGCCAGTATTTCAGTAGGTGCCATCATTGCCACCTGTCCTCCATTACCATTAACAAAATACCCTGCTGCTGCTGCCACTGCTGTTTTACCACAGCCTACATCACCCTGTACTAACCTATTCATAGGTCGTGGCTTTATCATGTCCGAGATAATATCATCCACTGCCTGTGCTTGCCCCCCTGTTAGTGCAAAGGGTAGCATTTTATAATAAGGCTCCATATCCACCTGTTTTAGTGGATTTACCTTTAATACATTATCTTTGCTTTTTACAAGGGATAATCCTACGGACATTGTAAACAGTTCCTGAAAAACCAGTCGCTTTACTGCAATAGCTGCAATCTCCTTATCACTGGGGAAATGTATATTATGTATGGCATATTCCATATGGCATAGCTTGTGCTTACTTCTAATCTCTGCCGGCAGAGGATCGGGAATTCTGCTCCCTAGCTGAGATAGTGCCTGTTTAATATTTGCTGAAATCATCTTAGAGGTAATGCCAGCTGTAAGGCTGTATATAGGTATCATACCAGTGTAATCTCCACTGCCTAGTATTATAGGAGAGGATAGTTCTTTTCTAACCATACTACCCGTTACCCTACCATAAAATAGATACTCCCCACCTTCCCTAAGGCTGTCCACCGTATACTTCCCATTAAAAAAGGTAATATTTATAGAGCCACTATCATCATAGGCTATAACCTTAGATACAGTAAGACCTTTTCTTATATGTTTCTCACTGCCTTTGTACTCTATTTTTAGCTTTAGCACTGAGATTTCCTCTAAAGGTGCCTCTGCTATTTCCACAGGGCTGGTTGCATCAATATAGTCCCTAGGATAGTGACAGATAAGCTGTCCTACATTTTCTATGCCCAGCTTTTTATAAAGTTTACCACGCTTCTCCCCTACGCCTTTTAGGTAGGTAATATCCGTTTTAAAATTCACCTGCAATTTCTACTCACCACCATTTAACTCTATTATCTCCACCCCCATATTCACAGGGGTGGTTAATGCTGTGTAATCAGCTGTTTTTTGTAATTTTTCTAGGGTAGCCTCTGCCTTATCTTTATGGGTAAAGACCCCATAAACTGCCGAGCCTGTTCCTGTCATTAGGGCAAAACTTGCTCCACCCTCTTTTAAAACGCCTATGTACTCCTCTATCTGTGGCAGTGGGCAGTTAGGCTGAAATACATTTATAGCATTTCTTCCCATCTCCTCTATACTGCCCTTTTCTATGGCTTTTATAAGCTCAGTATTATTAGGTTTGTTTACTGGGGTATTTAGATGATATGCCCTAAAGGCTTCCCCTGTGGATATGCCACCAGTAGGCTTTGCAATGACTATATAACAAGATGGCATTGGGGCTATAGGGGTGATTTTCTCACCTATCCCCCCAGTGTGGGCTGTTCCTCCTATTATACAAAAAGGTAGGTCTGCACCTAGTGTAAGTCCCATTTCACATAGCTGTTTCTGGGAAAAAGGCTCACCAAAAATCCTATTAAGCCCCACTAACACCCCAGCACAATCGGCACTGCCTCCAGCCATTCCAGCCTGAGCAGGTAGATTTTTTTCCACAAAGATTTCCACCCCTGTTAAAAGATTTCCACTTTCCTTTAAAAATAGCTCACAGGCTTTATAAGCTAAATTACTACTATCCCAGTTAATACTCCCATCACTACCATTAAGGATAATTCCTGTTTCTTCCTTAGTTTTTATAGTAATAATATCATGTACAGCTACCGACTGCATTACCATATCCATAATATGATAGCCATTAGGTAGCTGGGATAGGATATTTAACGATAGATTTAGCTTGCCATATGCCTTTACTTTTATATAATTCATGGTTATCTCCTTTATTACACTTGTAAAATCCCCTGTGCCAAATTCACTTTTTAGCATAAATATTTACATTTATAATTTGACTTATAAGCTGTAAAGTCTTATAATATTAAGGTTAGATATTAAGATATTTACATAGGAATTTTTCCACTTTGGTAACTCTAGGGTAACAGTAGCCACCCTAGCCCCCTAGTAACTTCTAATAGTAAAATAATATCATAAAACCATAGTTTTTGGAAATACTTTTAAGCTAACTTATAAAAATATTCTAACCAACCTTAGAAACTGCATAATATACTTACTATGTGGCAGTTTCTAACAAAACCACAACTATTAGTGGAAGGACGATTATATAATGACATTTTTTGAGGGAATTTTTCAGGGGATAATTCAGGGATTTACTGAGTTTCTACCTGTTTCCAGTTCGGGGCATCTGTCCCTAGTACAGTATTTTACTGGTAATAGTGGTGAGGTGGGAGGTTTTTTCTCTATTCTTCTTCACGGTGGCACCTTAGTGGCTGTGGTAATAGCCTTTTGGTCTACTATCCTAGAGCTAGTTATAGAAGGCTTATCCATGTTAAAGGACATATTCACCCTAAAATTCAGCCTTAAATCCATCACCCCCAAACAGCGTATGATACTGCTACTGCTAACAGCTACCCTGCCTTTGGTTGCTGTGCTATTTCTACAGGACTTTTACTCCAGTCTTACCACCGATAATAATATTATTGTTGAGGGTTTTTGTTTTCTTATTACCAGTACACTACTTTTTATTGCCGATAACTGTAAACGAGGCAAAAAAAAGGAAGCTGAGATGACCTATAAAGACGCCCTAACCATCGGTGTAGTTCAGGCTATTGCGCCACTGCCTGGGGTTTCTCGTTCAGGGTCTACAGTATCTGTAGGGATAATGAAAGGCATTGATAAAAAGTTTGCCATGGAGTTTTCCTTTATAATGGGAATACCTGCTGTACTAGGTGCAGTAATTGTAGAAGCTATGACCATTGCCGAAACAGGATTTACCCTAGATATTGCCACAGAGGTAATGGTGGGGGGATTTATTTCTTCGGTTATTTGTGGTATAATAGCTATAAAAATGGTAGCTTGGCTTGTAAAAAATGATAGGTTTGAAATTTTCGCAATCTACACTGGAATACTAGGTTTACTAACCATAGGTGTGGGCATTGCAGATAATCTTACAGGATATGCTGTAAAGGACTGGATAGTATCCATTATCCATTAAAATTACTTTAAATATAAAGGAAGGGTGGTCAACTAATGGCACCAACAAAAAAACCAACCACTACAAATAAAACCACAACCAAAAAAACCACAAATAAATCAACCACTGCAAAAAAACCAGCCACAGGGAGAATTTCTGCCAAAGAGAAAGAAGCCCTGCGAAAATCTAAACTTCAGCTTAATGCTTTAATTACCTTTGCAGTAGGTGTACTAATGGTATTTTTACTATTTGTTGAGGGTAGTAGCTTATGGCTACTAATGCACAACTCACTATTTGGATTTTTTGGCATGATAGCCTATATAGTACCTGTGGTACTAATCTACATAGCAGTAATAACAGCCATGGATCGCCCTATGTTATTTCTAGGTAGTAAAATCTGGCAAAGTATCCTTCTAATAATGCTCCTAGCTGCTTGTATACAGATATTCTTCTACGGTAGCCTTACTGAGGTAGGGATATTTAATCAGATAGGAGAGGTATGGAACAGTGGTATCGCCCTAAAAAGTGGTGGTATTATCGGTGCTATACTAGGTCTTCCTCTACTAGCAGCTTGTGGTAAAGTAGGTGCTGGGGTTATCTCTGTACTACTATCCATTGTACTACTTATGATTATTACAGGCACAACCTTAAAGGGATTATACACCACAGTATCTCGACCTGTTAAGGATTTAGAAAAAGCCTATGCAGACCGTATACTTCATCAGGAAGAAAATCCTAAACCACCTAAGCCAGAAAAAGAGCCTAAAACTTCCAAAAATCGATTTAATATTGATGTGCCACTAGACGCCAAATCCCCTAAGGATTTAGCTAAGGAAAAAACTGAGGAAGCTACTACTGCTACCACTGCTACAGCTAGTACAGATACCCCTGTTCAGCCAATAGCTGAGAAGGCAAAACCCCTTACTAAAGCACAGGCTAAGGCAGCTGAACTGGCAGCTTTAATCAGTGATATGCCAGCCCACCCAGTAATGTCTGCCCCAACTACCGAAAGCCCAGTAGATGAAGCTTCTGCTGTGGAGGAGGCTCCAACTGTAGAGGCTGAGCCTATCCCAGAAACCACCCTAGTTAAAGAACCACTTAAAAATGCCTATATAGATGATTTAATTAAAAATATCGTAGTTAAGGATAAAAACTACACCAAACCATCGGAGATTGCCCCTGAGCCATTAGAGCCAGTGGATACAGGCTCTGATAATAACTCAAGTTCCACAGAAAATTCTGCCACTGGAGAAGAAGTAAGCATTGAAACCCAGCTACAAGAGGTAATGGATAAGGAAACTGCTGTGTTACAGCCTGTGTATACCTTCCCGCCTATTAGCCTACTTAAAGAAAATGAAGTAGAAGATGACGAGAATATCTCTGAGGAGCTAAAGGGCAATGCTCAGCGACTGGTGGATACATTACAGTCCTTCGGTGTACAAACAAGAATTACCGAAATCTGTCGTGGCCCTGCTGTTACTAGATATGAGCTACAGCCTTCTGCTGGGGTAAAGATTAGCAAAATTACAAACCTTGCCGATGATATCGCCCTAAACCTAGCAGCTGCTGGGGTGCGAATTGAAGCCCCTATTCCTAATAAAGCTGCTGTAGGTATCGAGGTACCTAATAAGAATATCAGCGCTGTTTCCATGCGTGAGATAATAGATTCTAACCAGTTTGTAGATTCAGCTAGTAGACTATCGGTGGCACTGGGTAAGGATATTGCGGGTAATCTTGCCATAGCAGACCTAGGAAAAATGCCCCATGTACTAATAGCTGGTGCAACAGGCTCTGGTAAATCTGTTTGTATTAACTCTATAATTATAAGTCTACTGTATAAATCCTCACCTGAGGAGGTTAAACTACTAATGATTGACCCTAAGGTGGTAGAGCTAGGTATATACAACGGTATCCCCCATCTACTTGTACCTGTAGTAACCGATCCTCGAAAAGCAGCTGGTGCCCTAAACTGGGCAGTAAACGAAATGCTTAAGCGATATACAGCCTTTGCAGAAAATGGTGTTCGTGATCTAGCAGGGTATAATAAAATGGCAGCTACTAAGGATAATATGGCAACTATGCCACAGATAGTAATTATCATTGACGAGTTAGCCGACCTTATGATGGCTGCACCTAATGAGGTAGAAGATGCAATCTGTCGACTGGCACAGATGGCACGAGCAGCTGGTATGCACCTAGTAATCGCAACCCAGCGACCATCTGTAGATGTAATCACAGGGGTAATTAAAGCTAATATCCCATCAAGAATTGCCTTCTCTGTATCCTCTCAGGTGGATTCTCGTACCATCCTAGATGGAGCTGGTGCTGAGAAGCTATTAGGACGAGGAGATATGTTATTTTACCCTACTGGTTATCCTAAGCCTGTGCGAGTACAGGGCTGTTTTGTAAGTGATACCGAGGTAGAGAAGATTGTAGCCTTTATTAAAGGTGGGGATGAGGCTAGATATGACCAACAGGTTATTGAAGAAATCGATCGCCAAGCAGTGCCAGAAAAAGGCGCAAAAGGTGATGATGGTGGTGGTTTCTCTGATGAAGACGAAATGCTACCAGCAGCAATCGAGGTACTAATCGAAGCTGGACAGGCATCAACCTCACTACTACAGCGTAAGCTAAAGCTAGGTTATGCTAGAGCAGCAAGAATAATCGACCAACTAGAGGAGCGTGGCATAATAGGACCATTTGAGGGCAGTAAACCTCGTCAGGTACTAATTAGTCGTGAACGCTGGTTGGAGATGAAACTTGGTCAAGGAGAGTAATTAATCCTTTGACTAACTAGGATAAATATAGTATAATTATCACACTATGAAATATAAAAGGAGGCTTTTTCTTGAAAATACTAGAATCAGCACAAAATTATCTGGAAACCATCTTAATTCTTCAAAAGCGCAATGGTTTTGTAAGGGCTATTGACATTGCTAACGAGCTTAATTTTACCAAAGCCAGTGTAAGTATTGCCATGAAACAGCTTCGTGAATCTGGTTATACTACTATTGATGGTGACAACAATATTTCCCTACTACCTACAGGCCTTGAAATTGCAGAGGCTATGTACGAGCGCCATGTTGCACTTACTAAGATGCTAATGCTAATGGGTGTTTCGGATAAAACAGCTTCAGAAGACGCATGTAAAATCGAGCATGTTATCTCTGAGGAAACTCTAGAAGCAGTTAAAAACTATATTTCCAAACAATAATAAACAAATGAGCTAAAGCATGTGATAAAGATCATTATGTGATAGCTCATTTTATTTTAATGAATGGCCTATTGTAATCTAGGTAGAGATATGTTACCATAGGCCTATTATAATCCACCTATCTTTGAAAGGAAAATAATCATTATGAATATTTCAGAAATTATCCAAGGCAGACGCAGTGTAAGAAAATTTACAAATCAACCAATCCCTCACGAAACAATAGAAAAAATTGTACAGGATGCAATCTACTCACCATCATGGAAACACTCCCAGATTGCAAGATATATCTACATTGAGGATAAAGAGATTATCGGTAAAATCGCTGAAGATATGATACTGGGCTTTGACTTTAATAAGAAATCCCTACTTAGCTGTGCTGGAGTAATGGTGGTTGCCTATGTGACTAATCGCTCTGGATTTGAGCGTGATGGCAGTTTCTCCACACCTAAGGAAGAGGGCTTTGAGATGTTTGATGCTGGTATTGCCTCCCAGACTCTTTGTCTATCTGCCCATGGTAATGGTATTGGCAGTGTAATCACAGGTTATTTTGATGAGGATAAGATTATAGAGTTACTAGGTATGGATGCTAATCAAAAAATTGGCTCCCTTATCTGTATGGGTTATGCCGACGAAACACCTGTATCACCTAAGAGAAAAACTGTAGCTGATGTGTTAAGCTATAGATAATAGCTTAATATTGCTTTATAAATATTCTAACCCCCTATCTCTACAGCTTAGAGATAGGGGGTTATTTCTTTATAGACTGTTAAGTAATATTCTCTTAGGATAATTTCCCCTTAAATGTGAATATATATGGTAAAATCTAGTGAATTAGTTGAATTAATTATCACTTTGGTATATAATGATTAAATAGCTAATTTTATCTTAGCCTAATATTAAATATAAAGGAGCGACTATAATGGAAAAATTATTGGAAATTTTATCAAACAACGCCCAGTTAACTAATGATCATCTTGCAGCTATGACTGGTATGACTGCGGAGGAAGTAGCCACTGCCAAAGCCACTATGGAAAATAACGGAACAATCCGTGGATATAAAGCCTTAGTAGATTGGGATAAAACTTCTGGTGATTATATAATCGCTCACATTCAGTTAAAAGTAGTGCCACAAAAAACTATGGGTTTTGACGAGATTGCACAGCAGCTTGCTCAGTTTAGCGAGGTGGACTCTGTTTACCTAATGAGTGGTGGCTGTGATATCCTACTAACTATTAATGGTATGAGCTTTAAAGAAGTGGCACTATTTGTTGCCCACACTTTAGCACCTATGGATGTGGTACAGTCCACAGCTACAAGCTTTGTACTGCAAAAGTATAAAGAAAGTGGTATCATATTCTTTAGTAATGAAATAGACGAAAGAGAGGTAACTAAACTGTGATAGATTACAGTAAGATATTAAACCCTACAGTTATCTCTATTAAGCCCTCGGGCATTAGAAGATTTTTCGATCTAGCTGCTGAGATGGATGATGTTATATCACTAGGTGTGGGAGAGCCAGACTTTAAAACACCTTGGAATGTCCGTAAAGCTGCCATATCCACACTGGAAAAAGGCCATACTTGGTATACCTCTAATCAGGGGTTAACCCCTCTTAGAGAGGAAATATCAAAGTATCTAAGTCGCAGTATTAACACCCACTATAACCCTACAAATCAGATACTGGTAACGGTAGGTGGCTCTGAGGCTATTGACCTACTTATACGAGCTAGTATTACCCCAGGGGACGAGGTTTTAATTCCTGAACCTTGTTTTGTGTCCTATTCACCTATAGTTTCCCTATGTGGTGGGGTGCCGGTACCAATTGCCACCAAATCAGAAGATGGCTTTAGACTAACAGCAAAGGCATTAAAGGAGAATATTACCTCTAGAAGCAAACTCCTAGTATTCCCTTTTCCAAGCAATCCTACAGGGGCTGTAATGAGAAAAGAGCATCTTGAGGAGATAGCAGAGGTACTAAGGGATACTAATATTGTGGTAATGTCCGATGAAATATATGCTGAGCTTACCTATGGTGAGGACAAACATGTATCTATAGCAAGTCTTGAGGGAATGGCTGAGAGAACAGTTATTATAAACGGGTTTTCTAAAACCTATGCGATGACAGGCTGGCGTCTAGGTTATGCAGCTGGCCCTGAGGAGTTAATTGCACAGATGACTAAAATTCATCAGTTTGGGATTATGTGTTCTCCAACAGTTAGCCAGTACGCAGCAATAGAAGCTATAAAAAACTGTGATGATGATATTCAGCATATGCGTCAGCAGTATGATATGAGAAGAAAACTACTGGTAAGCACCTTAAATAGACTAGGGCTAACCTGCTTTGATGCAGAAGGTGCTTTCTATGTATTCCCTTCTATTAAAATAACTGGTATGAGTAGTGAGGAGTTTTGCGAAAAACTTCTTATGAGCAAAAAAGTAGCTGTTGTACCCGGTAATGCCTTTGGGGATTGTGGAGAAGGCTTTGTGAGAATTTCCTATTCTTATAGCATTAACCACCTAACCGAAGCTTTAAAGAGAATTGAAGAATTCTTAGTAGAAAATAATTTAATATAATAAATACCCTATATTCTCCATTCTTTTTGGTTCTATATCAATTATTGGGGTGACTTCCCTCGCCGTCGGCGATGGAAGTCACCCCATATAATTTTACCTAGGCATTTGGTAAATAACCTCTCTTTTTAGGGAGTGGGAAATTTTAAGTCAAAGGAGTTAAACCATGTTAGGAAATGCACCACTGGCAGATTTAATAAGACCTAATAGCCTAGAGGAGGTAGTAGGTCAAAGCCATCTACTGGGACAGGGTAAAATCCTTACCCGTCTAGCCCAAAATAAGCGACTACCTAATTTAATATTTTTTGGGCCTTCTGGTGTTGGGAAAACTACAGTGGCAAGAATACTAGCTAAGCAAGCCGGTAAAAAGCTACATTATCTTAACGGCACCACAGCTGGTACAGCAGATATTAAAGATGTTATCCGTGACACTAATACTATCGATGGCATAAATGGCATTGTGTTATATCTTGATGAGATACAGTATTTTAATAAGAAGCAACAACAAACACTGTTAGAATATCTAGAAAATGGCTCGGTTACTATGATTGCCTCCACCACCGAAAATCCATATTTCTATGTATATAGTGCTGTACTAAGCAGATGTACAGTTTTGGAATTTCTTCCCCTAGCACCTAGTGATGTGGATAAGGCAGTAATCAGAGGTTTTGAAAAAATATCCTCTAGTTATAATATCCCCATAGACCTAGAAGAAGGGGTAGTTGGGAAAATCTCCTACAATAGTGGTGGCGATGTTAGAAAAGCCATTAATGCAGTGGAACTATTATCTGCTTCGGTAACAGCACTAGAGCCAATTATCACCACCGAAATGGTTAACGAGGTAATGACACGAAGCTCCAACCGATACGATAAGGACGGCACCGAGCATTATAATCTATTATCAGCTTTTCAGAAATCCATAAGAGGTTCTGACGAAAATGCAGCCCTACACTATCTAGCTAGATTATTAGACGGTGGCGACCTTATAAGCCCCTGTCGCAGGCTTTTGGTAATTGCTTGTGAAGATATTGGCATGGCTTACCCACAGGCTATTACCATTGTTAAAGCCTGTGTAGACAGTGCTCACCAACTGGGTTTACCTGAGGCAAGAATACCACTGGCACAGGCAGTAGTCCTACTGTGTACCTCACCTAAATCTAACTCTGCTTACATGGCAATGGATATGGCACTTACCGATGTCCGTTCAGGCAATTTTGGCGATGTTCCAAGCCACCTTAAGGACGCCCACTATGGTGGCGCTGCTAAACTAGGTCATGGACAGGATTATCTATATCCCCATGCCTACCCTAATAACTATGTGGCTCAGCAGTATCTTCCCCAGTCTATGGAAGGCAGAGTTTACTATAACTTTGGCAGTAATAAAACAGAACAGCTGGCACTACAATATAGAAATAACATAAAAAATGGTAGTAAGTAGCACTAATGTGAAATCACTTCTTTATAAAATCAAGGGATAAAATTTTACAGGGATAATCCTCTTATCTATGTAGTGGTATACACTCTAGCAGCTAGATAGATAACCTTATATTATATAGCCAAAAAACACCCCCACTTCTCAGTGGAGGTGTTTTTTTGGAGTGATGCTCCAATTATTAATTCTTAACTATTTCCTGTTATCACATACTTTATATAGGCTCTATATTAATTTTTGCGGTAAATTCTGTTGGGGGTACTGCCCCTCGCTGTCGGCCAGGGGCAGTACCCCCACATTTGCTATATAACCTTTATATATTATGATATATAATTTAAATCTCTGGCGATTTTTATAGCTTGTGTTCTATTTTTTGCCCCTAGTTTTTCCATTATATTTTTTACATGGAATTTAACTGTAGGTAGCTTAATTGACATGGTTTCTGCTATTTCGTTATTTGTTTTGCCATCATCTAGAAGTCTAAGTATGTCCATTTCGCTTTGTGTTAAGGTTTCCACCTTATTCATTAAAATTTCTTTGCTTTCCTTTTCCTTCTTTTCTTTTTCTTCTCTCTCTTTTCTTTCCTGTTCTTCTTTTGGTGTTATGCCATTTTTATCATACATTTTTGGGTATTTATTAGCAAAGTCTATAGCACAGTTGTATATATCTTTTATGTAAAAATTATTAGGGTTTTTTTCCATAAATCTCTCTACTAGTGGCAGTATCCCATTACCTAAATCACCATACATTCTCAGATAACCATAGGGCTTTGTAATGTAGATTGCCTTTTCAAACTTTTCATCAGCAAGCTCCTTAGAGCCCATCTTGTCAAATGCTACAGCAGTATTTACTAAGCTTTCTGCCAAATCTGCTGGTCGATTGATTTTATTAAGCATATCCCCTAGACCTTCTAGCATTATTATAGCATCTCGGTATTTTTCTAAAGCTATATAGGCCTTTGCTGTGGCAATGTTTCGGTAGATTAGCCTCATATTGTAAGTGCCTATTTTACAACCACTGGTTTCCAGCCATTTAGAAACTTCCTCCAGATTGCCCTTTTCCATCTCTAACACAACCTTAAAGGCTTTGTAATTATCCCATAGATAGCGATTTTCCTCTGTGTCAATCTCCCTCTCTATCTCTGATAAAATCTCATCTACACTCATACCTGCATTATCCAGTCTATTAACCTTAGCTAGTACTGCCCTAGATACAAATATTATCTCTGGATCACTACTAATTAAGGCAATTGCTGTTTCCATGCTAGCTTCACTTAGTTTATTTTTTTCGTAAAGGATCTCACTGACCCCAGCGTTAATTATCCCTCTAGCCTCATTTTTAAATATTGAGGAAAGTATTGGAGTTAGAATACTTCTCACTGCACGATAATTTTCTACCCAGTCTGATAAATCCTTCGCCCCACGAAGTACACTTGGAGTACCGTTGGTACTAGTCATACTTTTAAAAGCCTTGCCATTTCTTAAAAACTCATTATAAAGTATAGATAGTGCCAGCATTAAGTAGGAATTATCTTTCTTAGGATTTTTTATCCCAATTAAAGATACAACAGTGGAATACTCACTTCTAAGCTCGCTGTCTTCCCTTGCAGAATCTCTGATATTAAGAGCATGGTTAAGCCAGCGCTCACCTTCTTCCATATTGCCTATATCCCAATTTAAATAGGACATCACAGCACATATCTCAATAGTATTTTTTGCAGTTTCCTCTGGAATTTTTCCTAGTAAGTTCAGTGTAAACTCAACTTCCTCATCTGAGAGTCTGAGATACTTTGCTGGAAATAGGTAGTCTACTATCTTTTGATAGTCTCCTTGTTCATAATATTCGTTGATCTTTTGACAAAAATACATTTAAGCACCTCCGGAATATTTTGTCACATTTTGTGTGATGTTACTTTATTATACTATTTTTAGTTACATCACGCAACTATAATATTTTAAAAAAATTACCTTTATGAGAAATTTGTGATATTTATTAGATATTTGCTCACCTTCTCTTGATTGGCTTGTAAATATATGGTACAATTTTCATAGTCTCCTCCTATATTTAATAGGGTTTTGTGTAATTTTTTCGATGTATTTAATAATCTAATATACATTATCTAGTAATTGTTACTTATAAGAAAACAAAATATAACACTAAGGTTACATTCGTAATATATAAATAAAGGAGATAATAGTTTGACAGAAAGTTTCAAACACCAGTTTTATGCTTTTCAGTTACTATACAGTCGGAAATTTTCTTATAAGAAAACCCCATAAAACTTAAAGAAAGGATTGAATATTTATATGATAACTAACTTTTACTCAGAATTATTTGGAAGATTTAGCCATATTAATAAGGACACTCCCTATAAAAATGAACAGGCATATATAGATGATCTAATGACACTGGTATCTGGATATCTTCATCTAGCTATTACCATTAGAGCCAACACTACCCCTGAGGATAATTTATTTTTAGATGGATTGCCTTTTGACCCTGAGTTTACCATTGCATACCTTAAAAACTATAATAAAAAACCCTTCCCTAGTAGCGATGATATAATTAACTGTCTTATATCTGCTGAGGAATCAATTAATAATAAACTAGAAATTACCCCTTGTAGCCATTACCGTTTTATAATGCTAAAAAACAAGCTACATCTTAATGATTTTTCCTATTTTACTCTGTTTTTTAGCTATGGTTGTGCTGTTGATAGAGCCTTTGAGTCTGCTTTTGCCATGCTTCATGATGATGATAAGATCTCCTATCCCACCCTTGAAACCATGGTTAATATCTATAGCTTAACCAAATCCCCACCTAGTGTATATGACTATGACTTCTGTGCCTCTGGCACCCTATCCTCACTTATATACACTGGGGTAAAAACATCACCTCAGGACAAGCTTACCCATCTACAACTTAGTGACCACACTTTGTATTACCTGTCTGGTAGAGACTATCCGGTGGATAATATTAACTATAGTCTAATAGATGGTAGCCTCAGTGACCAGTTATTATTCTGTAATTATCAGTATAACTATCTGTCTAAAGCCTTAGAAAACCAAAGCAGCTGGCATATGGGTGCTATTATAGATTTAAGTGGCTGTGCCGGAAGTGGTAGAAAGCTCACCCTTCACAACCTAGCAGAAGCTTACAACCGACCATTTCTGTTAATACCTGATTTTTCCTTAGAATCTACTAATATACCACAGCTAATTTTATACTCTATCTTAGAGGAGTATAATCTATGCTTTGACAATGTTAATACTGATAATTCTGATCAGGTAATTAGAATTGAGCAGCTACTGCATATACTAGAGCCTTACTGTCCAATTGCCATACTTCTTACTGACGATAGCAGATATAGTTTTAATCTGTCTGGTTATAGCTATCGCAAATTAGAGTATCCCCTACCAAACCACAGGGACAGTGTGGATTTATGGAAGTATTTTTCCATTAATCATAAAATATCTCCTGAGATAGACTGGCAGGTGATTACCTCTAAATATAAACTCACCCCAGGCCAGATAAAAAAAGCTCTTATACAATCAGAACTAGAAGATGATCAGCAGATTGTTACACTGGAAAATCTTACAGCAGCCATAATACAAAACAACAATAGTAGACTAAGTGAAATGGCAGATTTGATACAATCTTTTTACACCATAGAGGATCTAATATTATCTCAAAGCACCAAAAGACAGCTCCTAGATGTATCTAACCGAATTAAATATAAGTACACTGTAGAAGAACAGTGGGGATTTAAGAAAAAAAGTGCCTATGGCAATGGGGTATCGATACTATTCTACGGCCCTCCTGGCACTGGTAAAACCATGAGTGCACAGGTATTATCTGGGGAGCTTGGACTGCCATTATATCGAATAAATATCTCCCAGATAACTAGCAAATACATTGGAGAAACCACAAAAAACCTCAATAAAATATTTGAAGAAGCTAATAAAACCAATGCTATATTATTTTTTGACGAGGCAGATGCTCTATTTACTAAGCGTACCGAGGTAAGTAACTCCAACGACCGCCACGCTAATTCCGAGGTATCCTACCTACTTCAAAAAATCGAAGAATTCTCTGGTGTAAGTATATTAGCTACAAATCTTGCTAATAATTTTGATGATGCTTTTAGACGAAGAATTAATTATATGATTAATATACATCTACCTAGCCCAGAACAGCGTGTGAATTTATGGAAAAATAGCTTTCCACCTTCTGCCCCTCTTGATGAGGATATTAATTTTGATATGCTATCAGAGGGATTAGAGTTCTCAGGCAGTGTTATTAAATCAGCTGCAACCCAGTCTGCCTACTTTGCAGCAGCAGAGGGTAAGAAGATAAGTATGGCACATATTGCTCGTGCTGTACAGGCAGAGCTACTAAAGCTAGGAAAACCTTTACCCCATTTTCTACATCTATATCTAGATTAAATATTTCATATAGGTACTAGTTATATAATAAATCTTAAGGTAAGATTATATCTAGGTACATTCAGTTACTTGCAAATAGCATCACCATATAACCACAAAAATCCTGCTAATTTTAGCAGGATTTTTTGCTTACTGCCCCTCTTAAAACTTACAAATTCCAACCTAGCCACCCACACCTTAATCCGAACCAGCCTAAACACTGAGCATATTCACTTCTAGCGTCGTTATCCTCCTAGCCAGACGAGAGTATGCCGTCGTCGTCTGCCTAGCTACAAGCAAATATGCTTGGGGTTTAGGTCGCAGATTTTATGATTAGCAGAGAGGATTAGTATTAAGGAAAAGCCTTGCAGTAATGCTTTCGCCTTACAATAGGCTT
>CAYJEQ010000003.1:0-84620 GCA_964369235.1 uncultured Oscillospiraceae bacterium
ACTGGGAGGGAGTGAAATTTTGCTAATGCCAGTTTACTGGCAATGGAAAATCGCCCAAAACATTGCAAACTAAGAGAAAGGAATGGTCGTATATATGAAAAATTTTAGCTATCAAGTAATAACCGAAGTAGTATTTGGTAAGGACACTCATCTGCAAATTTCAGAGCTTTGCAGTAAATATGGATTTAATAAACCTCTTATTATCTATGGAGGAAACAGTGCTGTAAAAAGTGGACTGCTAGAAAGTGTAACAAATCAGTTAGATAAGTCAAATATCCCATATAGTGTAATAGGTGGGGTGGTACCTAATCCCCATGTTACCCTAGTTAATCAGGCAGTAGAACTAGCACAGGAAAACAATATAGACAGCATACTAGCAGTAGGTGGGGGAAGTGTTATTGATACAGCTAAAGCAGTGGCAATGGCAGTAGCTAATAATATAGAAGATGCTTGGGATATATTCACAGGTGACATTGCCCCAACTACAGCACTGCCAATAGCATCTATTTTGACAATTTCTGCAGCAGGCAGTGAAACTTCCACTAGTGTGGTAATAACCAATGAGCAAAATAACCTTAAAAAAAGCTATAATCACAGCTGTATTAGACCAGTATTTGCAGTGATGAATCCTGAGTTAACTTTTACACTACCTAAATATCAAATTGCTGCTGGCACAGTAGACATTATAATGCACACCCTAGAAAGATATTTCTGTGATGTAGATGAAAAAACAGATTTGGTTGATGGATTAAGTGCTGGGCTTATAAAGGCTACCATGACTAATGGTATAGTCGCTTATAATAATCCTAATGATTATAACGCACAAGCAGAGTTAATGTGGTGTGGCTCACTATCCCATACTGGGCTTATGGCTACTGGTAAGGAAGCCAATATGGTTTGCCACAGAATAGAGCATGAGTTATCTGGAGAGTTTGATGTGGCACATGGAGCAGGGTTATCAGCACTATGGCCTACATGGGCAAGATATAGTTATAAAGAAGCCTTGCCTAGATTTGTAAAGTTTGCTACAGAGGTAATGGATTGTAAGCATAGCCCTCTAGGAGATGAACAAACAGCATTAGATGGGATAAAGGCTTTAGAAGATTTCTTTACAAAGATTGATATGCCTGTAACTATAGGACAGCTAGGGGTAAGCTTAGATGAAACTCTTATAGAGAAACTAGCTAACCAAGCCTCGGTAAATAATACCAAAACAATCACAACATTTATGAAGTACGATACAAAGGCAATGGCTGATATCTACCGATTAGCACAATAATTAATATATAGTAAAAAGTTCCAAGGCATTCGCCTTGGAACTTTTTTGCTATTAACTAGTAAACTAGCTATTAACAATAGGTGTTATTAGTATCTAAGCAGTAAAGATCCTCACAAGCAAGCCATCTAGGTCTACTAAAAGCTGGCCAGTATTTATTTCTACAACTACTAGGATATAAGGCACAATAACCATTTGGGTCACAGCAAAGCTCTCTAAGGTCAGTTAAAAGTACACCTTCCTCATTTGCACAGGTGGGAATACCAGCACAGTTACAAGTTGTATTTGTACAACCATTTGACACAGTAGGAACATATTCATCACAGGGGAAACAATCAGCAGTAGTAATATCTGACTGTGTTGTGGTATCTTGGATAATTACTGTATCTTCGGTGGTTGTGGTATCAGTAGGACAGGTAGAACAGCTACAACGATTTCTATACATATACATAAATCCTTTCTACAATATTTTTATATAGCCGTGAATTTTTAAATCTTATTAATATAGGTAAACTAATGATACTTAATATTACCAGCCTTCTAGATTATTATATGCAGTATTCTATAGATAGGTCACAGCCAAAGTTTTAATATACAGAGGAAACGACAGTATTCTGCCTCATATAAGGTCTATAATCAATATACAGTCAGCTACATAGTTTGGAGGTGGAAGATGGAACAGATTGTATACGTAGATGTACTATTAGCAGTAAATTTTACAATAAATTATCTGCTTTTGTCTGCCTCAGCAAAGCTAATCCCTACAAAATTCTCCCCAGCAAGAGGTATGTGGTCAGCAGTGGTAGGAGCTATATCTGCTATGAGTATATTTCTACCTAATAAGGGGGTGTTTTGGCAACTGTTAATAAAACTAATCACAGCAGTTATTATGGTGCTAGTAGCATTTACCTATAGGGGGAAAAAACACTTAATCATACGAATATTAGCACTGTTTTTGGTGTCTTTTATCTTTAGTGGATTTATGCTGGGTATTTGGCTGTTTATGCCTGTAAATGGAATTATCTATTACAATGGCATAGTGTATTTTGATATAAGCGCTATGGCTTTAATTGTTTTTTCCTCTATTGCCTATGGGATTATTACCATAGTTGAGAGAATACTAATAAAGATTAAACCAAAGGATAACTACTATAAAGTACAGCTAAAACACAGTGGGAAAACCCTTTCTTTAAGAGGATATGTAGACAGTGGAAATAATCTTACAGAGCCTTTCTCAGGTTATCCTGTAATGATAATTACCTTAGAAAAAATCCTACCGCTACTAACAGCTAAAGAGATAAAGGTTATAGTAAACAGAGAAAAAAACACTTTAGAAAACCTTAGAATAATACCTTATCAAACAGTATCAGCAGAGAGTATAATGTATGGGATTAGACCAGAGAGTATTAAAGTATATGACAACAAAGAAGCATATGAATTAGAGAAGGTTTATATTGGTATAGTAGATAGGGATATAAGCATGGAAGAGGTGGATATACTACTATCCTCTAGTATGAATTTAACTAGAGAATATATAAGGAATAAGAAGTTACCAAGCAGGGTATAAAATATATTGAAAAGGGTGGTATTGATGGTATCAAGTATTATAAAATCTATGGAGAAACTACTGATTAATCAGTTTATCAGTGGAAATACAATTCACTATATTAATGGGGCAGATGTACTGCCACCACCACTGGGCAAAGCAGAAGAGCAGGAAGTTTTTTTAAAATTAGTAGACAAAGATCCCGAAGCAAAACAAAGGCTAATTGTACATAATCTAAGGCTTGTAGTTTATATTGCAAAGAAATTTGAATCAACAGGTATTGGTGTAGAAGATTTAATATCCATAGGGACAATAGGGCTTATTAAGGCAGTAAATACCTTTTCCCCAGAGCGAAATATTAAACTTGCCACCTATGCCTCAAGATGTATAGAGAATGAGATTTTAATGTATCTTAGAAAATCCAGCAATCAGAAAAGCGAAATATCCATAGATGAGCCTTTAAATGTAGATTGGGACGGCAACGAGCTATTACTATCGGATATACTAGGAACAGAGGAGGATACAGTTAATACCATAATAGAGCAAGATGTAGAAAAAAACCTAATGCTTGAGGCAATAAATAAACTGGCAAAAAGGGAAAGAATGATAATGAAACTAAGGTTTGGTTTTTATGATGGGGAGGAGTATACCCAGAAAGAAGTAGCGGATAAAATAGGCATATCCCAGTCCTATATCTCAAGATTAGAAAAGAAGATAATCAAAAGACTTAAGAAAGATTTAGGTAAAATGTGCTAATTTGCACTAAAATGGAAAAACTTACTTGCAATTTATGTCAAAGTATTGTATAATACAGATAAATTAATAGTGTAACTCGCCTTTATGGGGAGTGTAGGGCTACCTGTATAACAGTATTTTTATTATACAAGGTAATCCCAGGGGAAGTTGGGTGCAAATCCCACGCAGAGCCGCTACTGTAATGTGTACTTTAGTATACTAAGCCAGATACCCTAGTTACAAGGAATAGCCTTGTAACTTACCAGCGAACTCTACGGACTTTGGAGTGGTGTGTGTCTAAACTGCCGTTACTTAAATCTGTTGACGGTGGTTTTTTTGTTGGATAATTTACGGTAGTCATTTAAAGTATGCCATAGCTGTAATTATTTCAGTAAGGGTATTTTAGTAATATATGTAAATAGACAATTTTAAAATCAAATCTATGGGACACTGCAACTAAAAACTACGGTTAGAGTGCAAACAGTTATGCTGTTTGTTTTTAGCTGTGGTTTTTATTTATTTGGTTTAAATATCTAAAAAACTAATCAATAATTTATGCAATTAACTTATCTATATATACAAAAGGTGGTGTAATCATGGAAAAATCATTAACTTTACAGGAGGGCTGGGGTTTTACAACAGGTAGTTGTGCCACAGCAGCTACAAAAGCAGCATTAATCGGACTGCTTACAGGTAGTATTCCAGAGATGGTTAAGATAATAACTCCTAAGGGAGTTGAGCTTATTATACAGGTAGAAGATCCTCAGATTACACAGGATTATGCCAGCTGTGCTATAAAAAAATTCAGTGGTGATGATCCAGACATAACCAATGGTACCCTTATCTATGGTAAGGTGGAGAAAAATCCCTACAATGAAACCATTATAGAAGGTGGTATCGGAGTTGGCAGGGTAACTCTAAAAGGTCTAGAGGTAGAGGTAGGAAAACCAGCTATTAACAAAACCCCAAGACAAACTATAGCAGCAGAGATAAAAACAGTATCAGAACAATATAAATACACAGGTGGCATTACCACAACCATATCTGTACCAGATGGAGAAAGACTAGCTAAGAAAACCTACAACCCAAGGTTGGGGATAATAGGTGGAATATCAATACTGGGAACCAGTGGAATAGTAGAGCCAATGAGTGCCAAAGCCTTAATTGATACCATAGAAGTTGAACTTAAGGTAGTAAGAGCTAAAGGAAAAAAAGATGTAGTAATCTCACCAGGGAATTATGGTAAAGCATATATTAATGAAGCTACAGATATAGAAGATATTAATGTTATTAAGGCAAGTAACTATCTGGGCGATGCTATAGATATGGCAAAAAAGATGGAATTTAACTCGGTATTACTAATAGGTCATATTGGTAAATTTATTAAGGTGGCAGGAGGGGTATTTAATACCCATTCAAATAACTGTGATAGTAGAATGGAGATTTTAGCAGCTGCTGCAATAAGGGCAGGTGGGGATAATCAGCTACTTAATAGAGTTTTAGACGCTATTACCACAGAAGATGCACTGGACACACTAAAAGAAGCAGGACTGCTAGAAAAAACTATGGAAGCAGTAATAGAAAGATTTGACTTTTACATAAAGCACCGTTTTGACAGTGATAATATTGGAGGTATAATCTACTCTAACAGACATGGTTTTCTAGGTAAAACAAAGAATGCTGATAAACTACTACAACTAATTAATAGCTAAAGGAGAAGTGCAGTGAAGGGGATTTTATACGGAGTAGGTGTAGGCTGTGGAGATCCACAGGACATGACCTTAAAAGCAGTTAATATTATAAAAAACAGTAGATACATTGCAGTGCCAGTATCCTCAGGTGATAAGGACATGGTAGCATTTAACATAGCAAAAGCAAATGTATCTATGGAGGATAAAGAGATACTTTATCTGGATATGCCTATGACTAGAGATATAGCCAAACTAGATGCTTGCCATGATAAGGCAGCAGAGGAGATTATAGAGATACTTAAAACAGGCAATGATGTAGCCTTTTTAACACTAGGAGATCCAACAGTTTACTCAACCTATATGTATGTCCATAAGCGTGTAGTGGCAAAGGGCAGTGACTGTGTAATAATACCGGGCATAACCTCCTTTACAGCTACAGCAGCAAAGCTAGGGGTATCCTTAGGAGAGAGAGAAGAAGCTATAGTGATTATTCCAGGCTCCTATGATGGACTGGAAGAAGCTTTAGATATTAAAGGCACTAAGGTATTAATGAAATCCGGTAGAAAAATGGATAAAGTAAAGGAAATTCTAAGAGAAAAAAACCTTTATGACAATGCAATGATGGTTGAGAGATGCTCAATGGAAAACCAAGTAATACATAAAACACTAGATACAGCAGACGAAAATTCAAGTTATTTTTCAGTAATTGTAGTAAGAGAGAAAAAAGTTTGAAAATAAAATTTTCAAACTGCAAGTTTTGAGGCTTTATCGCCTAAAACATTGCAAACAGAGAGAAAGGAATGGTTATATAGATGATTAATTTTGTAGGAGCAGGTTGTGGGGCTGTAGATCTTATTACAGTAAGAGGAGCTAACCACCTTAAAGAAGCAGATGTAATAGTGTATGCAGGATCACTGGTAAATCCTGAGCTTTTAAGCTACGCTAAGGAAGGCTGTGAGATACACAATAGTGCCTCAATGACCTTAGAAGAAGTGCTAGAGGTGCTTATATCTGGGGAGCGCGCTGGCAAGAAGGTAGTTCGTCTACACACAGGGGATCCTAGTGTATATGGTGCAATTAGAGAGCAGATGGATGTGTTAAAAGCTGAGAACATCAGCTATGAAGTTACCCCAGGGGTAAGTGCATTATTTGGGGCTGCTGCTTCACTACAGGCAGAATATACTCTGCCATCAGTATCACAAACAGTAATTATCACCAGAATGGCTGGTAGAACACCAGTTCCAGAAGGGCAGGATATAGCTTCACTGGCTTCCCATGGAGCATCTATGGCAATCTATCTATCTACAGGACTGCTAGAAGGTTTAGTAGAGGAGCTTAAAAAAGGTGGCCACTACACAGGTGAAACTAAAGCTGCAATCGTATACAAGGCAAGCTGGCCAGATGAGAAGAAATTCCTATGTACAGTGGATACACTGCCACAAACAGCTAGGGATAATAATATTACCAAAACAGCACTAATATTAGTTGGTGACTTCCTAGGTGATGAATATGAAAAAAGCTTACTTTATGATAAGCATTTTACCCATGAGTTTAGACAAGCTATTTCACAATAGCTTTGATATTTCAAAATAGCATTCAGACTGATGAGAAAAGCGAAATTACTGTGTCGCTTTAAACCTGCAAATTTCACTCATATACACTTGTATTATTCCTTCATTTGCAAGTTTAGCTCCTTGTCTTTCATCTTTTCGCATAAGTCTATCAGATTGTATACTTTGTCTACAATCTGCAAGCTATTTGTAAATAGCTTAGATATTTACAAATAGCATTATAAAATTCATTACATTGGAAAATAACCCTTAAGGATGGTGGATATGAATATAAAAGTAGCGATAATTGACCATGAAACTGCTGGTGTTGAGGATAGAGAGAGGTTTTCTTTTACTCCTTCACTGGTGGAACAGGGCGTTAGGGAATGTATAGAGGAGCAAGGAGTAACAGGATGTATTATACTATCAACCTGTAATCGCACCGAGATGTACATAAGTAGCAGAGAAGATGGAGAATGTCCTTCACCTTTTGATTTGATGTGCAAGTTAAAAGGTTTAGACAGGGAAAAGTACAGAAGTAAAGCAGTAGAGCTTACTGGAAACAGAGCAATAAAACATCTTTTTGAGCTGTCCTGTGGTATGAAATCCCGTATATTCGGAGAGGATCAGATAGTAACTCAGGTTAAGGACGCTACCAGTATTTCTAGAGAACAGGGGGCATTATCTACTAAGTTAGAGCTGTTATTTAAGTCAGCTGTAACCTGTGCCAAAAAGGTAAAAACCCATGTAAAACTTTCCTCAGCAGAAAAATCTCTAGGAGAAACTTCCCTTAAGGTAATAAACAATGAATTCGCCTCTACGGAGAATATTCATGTTATGGTTATAGGTAATGGAGAGATGGGAAGATTAGTAGCTAGAACACTGGCAGAGCAGGGTATTAAGGTTTATATGACTATAAGAAGATATAAATCTAAAGATGTGCTAATCCCTTCTGGCTGTGGCATAGTTGAGTATGAAAATCGCTTTGAGGTAATGGGAGATATGGATGTAGTTATATCGGCTACAAGAAGCCCTCATTATACAGTAACCTATAATGATATAGAGCCTATCATTAACAAAAAAATGGTGTTTATCGACCTTGCTATGCCAAGAGATATAGACAGTGAAATTGACAAATTAGATAAAGCAGAGCTTTATAATATTGATTCATTTAAGACTTCGGGTAATGAGGAAGCAATAGCAAAAGCAGATTTTATAATTAATCAGTCAATGGAACAGTTAATGACTACCTATAGATTTAGAAAATACCTACCTATGGTAAAAGAAATCACAGGTAACACAGCAGAGTATGTATCCAACCGAGTACAAACAAAAACAAATGACGAAAAATTAGTGCTATATATTGAGGAAGTCACTACAAAAGCAGTGGCAAGGTTAATATATGGTATGCGTGATAATATAGAACATGATAAGTGGGAGCTAATAATGTCTGCCATGGAGAAAGGTGCAAAGAAGTAATGAAAATATATGTAGTAGGCCTAGGCCCAGGAGAAAAAGCACAGATGACACATAAGGCACTAGAAGTATTAGAGGACTCTGATGTAATTGCTGGGTACACAGTGTATGTGGATTTAATTAGAGATATGTTTAGCCATAAGGAGTTTTTAACTACACCAATGCGACAGGAAGTAGTCCGCTGCGAAATGGCTAGGGACGAAGCCTTAAAAGGCAGAACAGTGTCCATGGTATGTAGTGGTGATAGTGGCGTTTATGGTATGGCTGGGCTTATATATGAGGTATGTGAAAACTACCCAGAGATTGAGATTGAGGTAGTAGCAGGGGTAACAGCTGCTCTAAGTGGTGCTGCTGTACTAGGTGCACCGTTAATCCATGATTTTTGTTTAATTAGCCTTAGCGACCTACTTACTCCAATGGAACTAATAGAAAAAAGGGTAAAAGCAGCATCAGAAGCTGATTTTGCAGTATGTTTTTATAATCCATCTAGCAAAAAGCGTGTAGACCATGTACAGCGTGCCTGTGATATAATGCTACAGTTTAAATCGCCTGACACTCCATGTGGAATTGTAAAAAATATCGGCAGAGAGGGCGAAAACTACAAAATAGTAACCCTTAAAGAGCTAAGAGATGATAGTACAATAGATATGTTTACTACAGTATTTGTAGGTAATAGTGGTACTAAGATTATGAATAATAAAATGGTAACCCCTAGAGGATATAAGCTATCCCAAGTATAGGAGGGATTATCTATGAGTACAGAGCAGATTAATTTGCCGTTTCCTATGTTTATTAGCTTACAGGGGAAAAAAGCCCTAGTAGTAGGTGCAGGTAAGATTGCCAGCCGTAGAATAGGAACACTGTTAAAGTTTGGTGTAGATGTTATAGTGGTGGCAAAGGAAATACCTGAGGATAATAAGCATAGTAAAATAAACTATATTAACCGAGAATTTATAGAAGATGATTTAAATGATATATTTATCTGTGTGGCTTGTACCGATAATCGTCAGGTAAATCATCATATTGGACAGCTATGTAAGGAAAAAAACATCCATCACTCTATCTGTGATTCTAAGGAAGAGTGTAGTTTTTTCTTTCCTGGAGTGGAGATAGTAGATAATGTGGTAGTAGCAGTATGTGGTGATGGTAGTAATCATCATAATACAAAAAAAGTCCTAGATAAGATACGGGAAAATAACAGATAGATTTACTAATAAACATACAAGAAATGCCGAAAGGAAGTTACAACTAGCTATGAAAATAAGAGTAGGCAGTAGGGAAAGCGTACTGGCAGTTAAGCAGAGCAATATGGTTATTGACTTAATAAAGCAGTATGATCCTACAATTGAAATAGAGCTAATCACCATGAAAACCACAGGGGATATTATACTGGACAGAAGTCTACAGAAAATAGGTGGCAAAGGGCTTTTTGTAAAAGAGTTAGACAAGGCACTTATAGAAGAAACTGTAGATATTACCGTTCATTCCCTAAAGGATATGCCAATGGAGGAAAGCGAAGAACTACCATTACTGGCATTTTTAGAAAGAGATGATCCCTTTGATGTACTGGTACATAGAGTAGATGCAACAGAGATAGATTTTTCCAAGCCAATAGGATCTTCTAGCAGTAGAAGATGTCTATTTATAAATGAGCTTTACCCACAAGCTGAGATTAAACCTATAAGAGGTAATGTAATTACAAGACTGGAAAAACTTGATAGTGGTGAGTTTGGTGCTATTGTTTTAGCTGGTGCTGGACTTAGAAGAATAGGTTTAGACAATCGTATATCTAAATCCTATACCTATAAAGAGATGATTCCAGCAGCTGGACAGGGTATTATTGTAGTACAGGGAAGAAAAGGTGCTAACTACCCATTTATTGATTATATAAATAACCACCAGTCTATGGTTTCAGCTAGAGCAGAACGAGAATTTGTTCGTTACCTAGATGGAGGTTGTACCCTACCTATAGGGGCATATTCCATTATTGAGGGCGATAGTATAGAACTAATGGGACTTTACTATAATGAGGAAACTAAAAAGTCAGCTAAGGGAAATATCACAGGTAAGGTATCCAATGCTGAAGAACTAGCAAGAACACTAGCACAATCATTGAAGGAGGAAACACTCTAATGAAAAAAGGTAAGGTGTACCTAGTTGGTGCTGGAGTTGGAGATATAGGGCTTTTTACCCTTCGTGGTAAGGAGCTATTAGAGATAGCTGATGTAGTTATATATGATGCTTTAATGGGGGCGTCAATCCTTAGCTTTGCCAGGGATGAGGCAGAGCTTATATATGTAGGCAAGCGTGGTGGCAACCACACTATGACACAGGATAATATTGATAAACTCATACTGGATAAAGCCCTAGAGGGAAATCAAGTTGTAAGGCTAAAGGGTGGAGATCCCTTTATGTTTGGTAGAGGTGGAGAAGAATTAGAACTTCTTATTAAGCATAATGTGGAGTTTGAGGTAGTAAGTGGTATTACCTCACCAATAGCAGCACCAGCTTGTGCAGGGATACCTGTAACCCATCGTGACTTTGTATCTTCTTTACATATTGTAACAGGACATACCAAAGAAAGCGAAGGCTCTAGCATTGATTTCGCTTCCTTAGTGAAATTAAATGGCACTATCGCATTTCTAATGGGTATAAGCTCCCTTGAGAAGATTATGACAGGGCTAAGCACTGCTGGGATGGAAAAAACTACCCCAGTAGCTATTATAGAAAATGGCAGTAGAGGTAATCAGCGCACCACCATAGCTACAGTGGATACTATTGTAGAGGTATCTAGAGATAAAGGGGTGAAATCCCCAGCAATTATCCTAGTGGGACAGGTGTGTAGTTTAGGAGAAAGATATAACTGGAAGGAAAGTCTACCATTATTCGGTAAGCGAGTAGTGGTAACTAGACCGAAAAGCTTAAATTCAACCTTCTGCAAAAAGCTACAAAACCTAGGTGCTGAGGTAATAGAACTGCCAGCAATCTCCACTGTTCCTATGGATTTTACACTGGATTTAGCTGAGATTAACTCTGCCGAGGTAATTGCATTTACCAGTGCTAGAGGGGTAGAGTGTTTTTTTGATAAGCTAAAAGCTGACAAAATAGACATAAGAAAGCTATCCCATATAAAATTTGCCGTAGTAGGTAGCTCCACAAGAAAATCACTGGAAAACTACGGAATAATAGCTGACTTTATGCCTAGTAAATATGATGGTACTAGTCTAGGACAGGTTATAGAAACTAAAGGCAAGGTGCTAATCTATCGTGCATTAGAAGGTGCTATGGGACTGTGTGAAACCTTAAAAGAAAAAGGTATAGAATACAAAGACATAGCAGTGTATAAAACCATCTATAACAAAGCTAATCAGCTAGTGATAAATGAGTTAAAACAGGGTGTGGACTATCTGTGTTTTACCAGTGCATCTACAGTAATAGGCTGTATAAATGCAGTGGAAGATGTGGATGTTAAGGAAATACCAGCCCTATGTATAGGTGAGATGACCTATAATGAAGCTAAAAAACAGGGTTTTGTACATTTACATATGTCCACGGAAGCTACAGTAAACTCTATGATTGATTATATTACACAGGAGGCATAAGCCATGATAATAAGACCGAGAAGGCTTAGATTTGATAATAATCTAAGAGAGATGGTTAGAGAAACCAGAATGAGCCCAGCCTCATTAATATATCCCATATTTATTGAAGAAGGCAGTAATATTAAAACTGAAATAAGCTCAATGGCTGGACAGTATCGCTATAGTTTAGATATGTTACCTGAGGCAATAGAGGATATTGTAAACAGTGGTGTAACTAAGGTTTTGCTTTTTGGAATACCTAGTAGTAAAGATCCACTGGGAACCGAAGCATATAACCCTGAAGGCATATTACAACAAGCTATTAGAGAG
Organism: uncultured Oscillospiraceae bacterium; assembly: GCA_964369235.1. Taxonomy (GTDB): domain Bacteria; phylum Bacillota; class Clostridia; order Oscillospirales; family Ruminococcaceae; genus CAYJEQ01. The sequence continues at coordinate 12,186 of CAYJEQ010000003.1, forward strand.
ATAAAGAAACTAGCTCCACAGCTATATATAATTACCGATGTTTGTATGTGTGAGTATACCTCTACAGGTCATTGTGGGGTGCTTAGTGGGGAATATGTAGAAAATGATCCTACTTTAGAATATCTAGCTAAGATTGCACTATCCCATGTGGAAGCTGGTGCAGATATGGTTGCTCCTTCTGACATGATGGATGGTAGGGTAGCAGCTATTAGAAAAGCACTGGATAGCTGTGGATATCTAAACACTCCAATAATGAGTTATAGTGTAAAATACGCCTCTGCTTTTTATGGGCCATTTAGAGCAGCAGCAGACTCAGCCCCAGCATTTGGGGATAGGAAAACCTATCAGATGGACTACCACAACAAAAGAGAAGGCTTAAAAGAAGCTCTAATAGATGTGGAAGAAGGAGCAGATATCCTTATGGTTAAACCTGCACTTTCCTATCTAGATGTAATTAGTGAGGTAAAAGCTAACACAACACTACCTCTTGCAGCTTATAGCGTAAGTGGCGAATATGCAATGATAAAAGCAGCCTCCCAGATGGGATATATTGATGAGACAAATATAATCTGTGAAACCACCACATCAATTTTTAGAGCTGGTGCAGATATACTAATAACCTATTTTGCTAAGGAGATAGCAGGTTATATTAAGGAAGGAAGAATAGGATAATGAATAATCAGTTATTTCAGCGAGCAGAGAAAGTTATCCCTGGTGGGGTAAATAGCCCAGTTCGTGCATTTAGAAGTGTAGGATCTACACCGAAATTTATCCAGCGTGCTGATGGTGCCTATGTATACGATACAGAGGGTAGCAAATACCTAGATTATGTGTGCTCATGGGGCCCTATGATTTTAGGTCATAATAATGATGCTATTAGAAAAGCTGTAATGGATAAGGTGCAAGATGGGCTATCCTTTGGAGCAGCTACAGAAATCGAAGTAGAGATGGCAGAGTTAATCTGTGATACTATACCAGCCATAGATATGGTTAGAATGGTAAGCTCAGGTACTGAAGCAGTAATGAGTGCACTGCGTCTAGCAAGAGGTTATACTGGTAAGGATAAGATAATAAAGTTTGAGGGCTGTTATCACGGTCATAGCGATAGTATGCTAGTTAAAGCTGGCTCAGGGGTTATGACAGCAGGTGTGCCAGATAGTGCTGGAGTTCCAGAAGGCTGTGCCAAGGATACTCTAACAGCAGTGTACAATGATATAGACAATGTGAAGAATCTTTTCGCAGAGAATAAAGATGAGATTGCAGCAATTATTATCGAGCCAGTAGGGGCTAATATGGGACTTGTGCTACCAAAGGATAGTTTCTTAAGTAATCTTAGAAAGCTTTGCGATGAGAACAATGCACTACTTATCTTTGATGAGGTTATAACTGGATTTAGGCTAGGTGTAACAGGAGCTTCCCAGTATCTAGGAGTAACCCCTGACCTAATTACCTATGGTAAGATTATCGGTGGTGGTATGCCTGTAGGTGCCTATGGTGGTAAAAGAGAGATAATGGAGTTAATAGCGCCACTAGGAGGAGTTTATCAGGCTGGTACACTAAGTGGTAATCCTATTGCTATGGCAGCTGGACTTACACAGTTATCAATACTAAAAAATAACCCTGAGATTTACACTCATATTAATGCTCTTGGCACAAAGCTAGCAGATGGATTAAGAGAGATTACAGCAGGAAAAGGCTGTACAGTAAATTCTGTAGGCTCCCTAAGCTGTTTATTCTTTACCGATAAAGAGGTAAACAACTATAACGACGCAAAAACCAGCGACACTAAGCGCTATGGAGATTACTTTAGACATATGATGGATAGTGGTATCTACCTAGCACCAGCCCAGTTTGAGGCAGCGTTTATCTCCTATGCTCATAGCTGTGAGGACATAGATAAAACATTAATGGCAGCAAAAGAATTTTTTAATAAATAATTAAACTTAAGGAGAAATTACAATGAAAGCAGTATTATTATTAGCTCATGGTAGCAAGGAAAACAACACAGTTGATACAATGGAAACAATTACAAAGATGGTAAGAGAAAAAACAAATGTAGATATGGTTGAAGAAGCATATATGCAGATGAGAGACAAAAATCTTGCAAAGGGTATTGATAATCTAGTGGCTAAAGGCGCAACATCCGTTATTATTATGCCTTATTTCCTATTTGAAGGGGTACATATTAAAGAAGATATCCCAATGGAAATTGCTGATTATATGAGCAAAAACCCAAATATCACAGTAACAATGGGTAAAACCCTAGGTGCTGATGAAAGATTAGCTGCTATAGTTGCAGATAGAATTAGCGAATGTATCTAATTTAATATTAGATTAATGATATGTAGGGAACATCCCTAGCATTTCATGGTCAAAGAAATAAAGGTTCTATAGCAAATGTTGGGGTACTGTCCCTCGCCGATGGCGGGGGACGGTACCCCAACAGAATTTTACCCCAACAATTAACATAGAGCCCAAAGAAAAAGGGTAAACCTCAGTTAGTGTATAAACTAACTAGGGATTACCCTTTAAATTTTGATTTTAGTAAAGTCCAGCTTCACCAACGAATTTATCCATTCGTTTCATTCTGGTCTTACCGATGTTTTCATTTTTTCGAGAAACATCTGTAGCAATAAGCTCAGCTATAAACATAGGCGCCATATAGGAGTTTAGAAAGCTTATGCTATCTACACTAACAGGGATAATAATATCAGCCTTAGAGGCATGGGGAGAAGCTGCACTTTCGGTCATTAGTATGATTTTAGCACTACTCTCTTTAGCCATATTAAATAGCGTATCCACCATCTTAGGATATCTAGGAAAGCTTATAAAAAACACACAGTCATCTTCGGTTAAATCATTTAGGCTTTCCAAAGATGTAAAATCAGCATGGGTTATAGAGCGTACATCTGGTAAAATATGCCCAATAGACACACTCATTGCTGTAGCAATAGCAGAGGATATTCTAAAACCTACAAAGAATTTTCTTTTGCTTTTTATTATAATATCCGATACTAGATTAATCTTATCTAGAGTATTTGTTCCAATAGAATGCTGAACATTCTTTATAGCTGTGGCAAGAAGGGTTTCAACTACTTCGTTACTGTTAAGTAGATCGATATTAGTAGACAGCTTATCAGATGGGGTTAAAGTTCTATTAGAACCATAGGTAACCTTATGGGATATATTTTTCTGAATATCCTTTTGCATATCATTATAGCCACTATATCCAATAGCACGAGCCATACGGATTACTGAGGCATCACTGGTGCCAATGGCTTTAGCAAGGTCTAAAACAGTCATAAATCCTACTAAAGATTCATTTTCTAGTATATATTTAGCGATAAGTCGCTCGGTTTTTGTTAGTTTAGCAGTTAATATTTTTTCTTCTAATGAAGTATTAATAATCATGCACCTCCAGTTTAATTTGATACTACATTACATTTTAATACAAATATCTAATAAAATCAACATATTTATCCCTTAATCTAGCTAATAGAAAAGTAAACCTATAAAATTAATGATAATTTTACAAGCAAGAAAGGAAATTTGGTTAAAATAATGAAATCATCAATAACCTCTTATCTATTCCTACTAAATACTTGACAAATTACCTATATTATAATAAGGTATTACTAGTAAAAACAAGGGATAATGACTTGTTAGCAAATGAAAAGGAGCAAATATAATGTTTGAAATATTAGATAAAGAATATCTTAATGATTTTGTAGTTAGAATGAAAATAAAAGCACCCCTAGTGGCAAAAAAAGCAGAGCCTGGACAGTTTATTATTTTTAGAGCTAGTGATGACGGAGAGAGAGTGCCACTTACTATTGCTGATTATGATAGAGAAGCAGGTTGGGTATGTATAATATTCCAGATAGTTGGTGGAGCTACAATGGAGCTAGGAGCACTAAATATTGGGGATACTATTGCTGATTTTGTTGGCCCACTAGGTGTAGCAAGCCATACTGACGGACTTAAAAAAGTTGCTGTAGTAGGCGGTGGAGTAGGATGTGCCATTGCATATCCAGTAGCAAAAAAACTTCATAATCAAGGTTGTGAAGTACATGCTATAGTAGGCTTTAGAAATAAAGATCTAGTAATACTAGAGGATGAGTTTAACGCTGCAAGCAGTAAACTTATCATGATGACCGATGATGGTTCCTATGGACAGCAAGGCCTTGTAACTAATGCTTTAAAATCACTTATTGAGGAAGGCCATAAGTATGACGAGGTTATAACAATAGGCCCATTACCAATGATGAAGTTTGTATCACTTCTAACTAAGGAATACGGTATTAAAACAATGGTTAGTATGAACCCAATTATGATTGATGGCACAGGAATGTGTGGTTGTTGTCGTCTAACAGTTGGTGGAGAGGTTAAGTTTGCCTGTGTAGATGGCCCAGACTTTGATGGACATCTAGTAGATTTTGATGAGGCAATGAGCAGAAATAATATCTACGCTAACCAAGAGAGGGAAGCAAGAGAAGATAACTGTAATCTACTAAATAAAGAAGTAAACTAATTATATAAGTATATGTCACAATTGGCAGAAGGGGTATTACAATGGCAAATATGTCTTTAGAAAAATGTAAAATGCCGGAACAACCAGCAGATATAAGAAACAAGAATTTTCAGGAGGTAGCCTTAGGTTATTCCCCTGAACAAGCAATAGAGGAAGCAACAAGATGCCTTAACTGTAAGCACAAGCCATGTATTAAGATGTGTCCTGTAGCAGTTGATATTCCAGAGTTTATTATGTTAGTAGCTCAGGGAGATTTTCAAGGTGCTTACACTGCACTATCTAAGGCAACAGCCCTACCAGCTGTATGTGGAAGAGTATGCCCACAGGAAACACAGTGTGAAGGTGTATGTGTAAGAGGAATAAAAGGTGAGCCAGTAGCAATCGGTAGATTAGAGCGTTTTGTAGCTGATTACCACAGAGAGAACAACACTGCTAAAATAGAAAAGCCTCTATCTAACGGCAAAAAGGTAGCTGTAGTAGGAGCTGGGCCAGCAGGGCTAACAGCAGCAGGTGATTTAGCTAAACTAGGCTATGAAGTAACTGTATTTGAAGCCCTTCACACACCAGGTGGGGTGCTTGTATATGGTATACCAGAGTTTAGACTACCTAAGTCCATTGTACAGCAGGAAATACAAAACCTAGTTGATTTAGGTGTTGAGATAAAGACTAATATGGTAATTGGTAAGATACTTACAATAGATGAACTATTTGAGATGGATTACAAAGCTGTATTTGTTGGCAGTGGTGCAGGTCTACCTAACTTTATGAAGATTCCAGGGGAAAGTTATAAAGGTGTATTCTCTGCTAATGAGTACCTAACAAGAATAAACTTAATGAAAGCATACGAAAAAAATACAAAAACATCAATTATGAAAGCTGATAAAATCGCAGTAATTGGTGGTGGTAATGTAGCAATGGACGCAGCAAGAAGTGCAAAGCGTATGGGTGCTAAAGAAGTGTATATAATCTATCGTAGAGGTATGGAGGAACTACCAGCTAGACTGGAAGAGATCCACCACGCTGAGGAAGAGGGGATTATATTTAAGACACTGACTAATCCTATCGAAATACTAGGTGATAAAGATGGTTTTGTTACTGGTATTAAATGTGTAGAGATGGAACTAGGGGAAGCAGATGAGTCTGGTAGACGCCGTCCAGTTGTTAAGGCTGATAGTGAGTTTGTACTGGATATGGAAGCTGTTATTATCAGTATAGGTACATCACCTAATCCACTAATAACCTCCACTACACCAGGATTAGATGTTAACAAATGGGGCTGTATCGTAGCAGACGAAACCACAGGTCTTACAAGTAGACAGATGGTATACGCTGGTGGTGACGCAGTAACAGGTGCAGCAACAGTAATTTTAGCAATGGGCTCAGGTAAGGACGCAGCAGCAGCCATTCATCATGAACTAAGTAAATAGGTTTTATAATAGGGCGGATATCTGAGTATATCCGTCTTTTTATATTTGATTCAATAGCAAATTTTGAGGGACAGTAACCAAGAGAATTTTACCCCAATAATTAATATAGAGCCTAAAAGTTAAAGAGCATGGACAAATGGTAAAGTCATCTGTCCACGCTCTTTATTTATTACCTAAACTAAATACTGTTACATATTTATTATATTAACATATAATAAAACTATCTGCTGATAACTGGTGTCATCCACACCTTGCCAGTACCACGGTAAACATTTACAAGACCTTCTCCAGAAGCTGCTGAGCCAATCAGGCTTTTTCCCGAGCGCTCTACTGTAAACTCAAGGCTACCACTCCAGGCGATTGCAAGATTACCATCGATTTTTAACACATCTTTATCTAGGGTGATTTCGATAATTTCCTCCTGTGGGCAGTGAGCCTCAAGGCAGACTACTCCATTACCTGTTAGACCAAGGTTAAATAAACCTTCTCCACCTAAAGTAGCTGAGGATAGATTAGAACGCATTACTGCTTTATGTTTAAGGCTACCTTCACAAGCTAAAAACAGCCCATCGTCAATAACCACAGAGCCACCCCATAATCCTACATCAATCATAAGAATATGTTTATAAGTTGGCTCTAAAACCATAACCCCTGTACCAGTGTATTCAGGTTTAATTGCTGATTCACCAGTTACTTTACCTCTTATAGCTTTACCAAGTAAATCACCAACACCTTTAAGGCCGGTAGTTGCTTTTACATCTCCAACCATCCACTGCATAGCACCTGCCTGAACAACTACAGAAGATTTAGAGATATCACATACAAGCTGTCTTCTGCGCACATTCATTTCACTAGCATAGTAAGCATTCATAGCGTTATTAGGAGTAACACTAAGATCCCTAATGTATTCAATAGTTTTAAAAGCACCTGCTTCTCCTAGTATCCTCACATCATCATTGTTGTAAAAGTTTGAAATATTAAACATGCTATTTCCTCCTTATTATAATAAATATCCTGTAGATATTCTAACACTTTTAAAGGAAAATAACAACTAGAGTTTCACCCCTAAGGCAGATTATGCCTTAGGGGTGGTTTCTATTTTGTAGTGTTTACAGATGGTTTAGTTATTGGCTTGGTGTTTGTATTTACAGGAGTATCAAACTCAGGATTAAAAGCATAGAAATTCTTAGAATCGAGATTTTCCTGAACAATTCTCAGTGCTTCACCGAAACGCTGATAGTGAACAATTTCTCTTTCTCTAAGGAATTTAATACAGTTTCTTACATCAGGATCATCACATAATCTCAAAATGTTTTCATAGGTAGTTCTTGCTGCCTGTTCTGCAAACATATCACCAGTTAGATCAGTAACAATATCACCATTAGAAGCAATCATCTCAGCACTAAAGGGAATACCACCAGAGCTTACAGGAAATAGACCAGTAGTATGGCCTAGATAGTAATCACTAAAGCCACCATCAATAATTTGCTGAGGTGTAAGGTTTTTTGTTAGCTGATGTACAATGGCACATATCATCTCCACATGTCCTAGCTCCTCTGTACCAATGTCTGTTAATATTGCCTTAACCTGATCATAGGGCACAGTATACCTTTGAGCTAAATATCTATTAGCAGCACCTAGCTCACCACCTGGGCTACCAAACTGCTGTATAACGCATTTGGCTAGAAAAGCATTAGGGGCGCTTACCTTAACAGGGTATAGTAGCTTTTTTTCATAAATCCACATAATTCACATACCTCCTATGCTTCCCAAGGCCATGGGCCATCAATCCATTCCCATCTATCTACTGCCTTACACTCATAAGGATTTAGTGGGCCGTACAGTTGGGTGTATTCATTAACTGCTGTATCTCTCATTTCTTTGTGTTTGCGATAGTACTCTAAGGCAGATATATCTGTTGGATGAGTATCAAGAAAAAGACAAGCTTCATCCATGGCAAATGTACACACCTGTATACGCATTACAAGGGTTTCTTTATCGGTCATTTTACATTACCTCCTCGCCTAAAAATGGCAGATCTAACTGAGAAAATATAGTACCACGATTAAAACCTACTTCATCTTCATAGATGTTTTGCCATTTCTGAATAGGTGTATAAGCCATACCTATGGACAGGGAATCAAGGGTAGGTGAGGTAGGGGCAGTTGTTGTAGGTGGGGTGGTAGTGGGAGGGGTACAACCCTCAGGACAGTAATCAGGTACAGAAGTATCTGGGAAAAGTGGCAGAGTTGTAGCACCACCATCTTCAGGTAGTGGATTTACTGCAACACCAGGGTATAAGACAGTTGGTTGTGCTGATGTTAATTTGTAATTTGGAAATTCGTTCAAATTTATTACCTCCTCTATAAATGTAATCTACTAGACACATAAGTATTATATGCAAAGGTAGTAGATAGTGACAGATTATAAAGATTTATGATATAGAGTAAAAAGCCTGTGTTTTATCAGAAAACTATAACTTTTATAATAAAATTAAAAGAAACTAGTAATAAATTTAAGAATGGTTTTCAAGAGGGAATTATTGTTACTGCTACAATATGTCTTTACAAACATAAAAACTATCTGAGTAAAAATACAATTTTAGTCAATACTTTATTTATAAAAAGGAAGGGTTGGTGGATCATATCTGGAATAGGATAAAATCTGATTTAACTAATGATGCAAAAGAAAGCTATGCACCACAGGAAAATAGTAAATTATTTAAGTTAGAGGTAGATAGTGATAATTTAAGAGCTAGTCAGCAGATTACACAGATGACTATGGGCTCAAGTGATATAATGATAAGAAATTTTATAGTAAATGGGATAAAAATCACCTTGGTAATGTGTGAGGGGTTATTTAGTAGTCAGGTGCTTAATGACAATATGATAAAACCACTAATACATCTAAATCTAGAGGATAAAACACCACTAGCTTTATATAACTGGATTAATAATAATACAATAATAGCAGGTGATCAGAAAAATCTAATTAGTTATGATGAGCTGTTTCATTTTATTATGTCGGGGTTTGTGGTAATACTCGTAGATGGGGTAAAAGGTGGAATTGCCTGTGGTTTACAGGGGTTTCACTTTAGGTCGGTGTCAGAGCCTTCAGGGGAAACTAATATTAGAGGTTCTAGGGAAGGTTTTGTTGAGGCAATAAGGATTAATGTTGCTATGGTAAGAAGAAGGATGAAAACCCCTAATCTTAAATTTGAACTACTTAATGTAGGAGAAAAAAGCAAAACCGATGTATGTCTAGCTTATCGCACCGACTGTGTAGATAAAGCTATAGTAGAAAATATAAAAAGCAAACTATCCCAAATATCCATTGACAATGTAATGGAAAGTGGATATATACAGCCTTTTTTAGATACAGCCCCTTTATCTATTTTTAGCAGTATAGGTACTACCCAGCGTCCTGATGTGCTTCTTGCTAAAATATCTGAGGGTAGGGTAGGTGTTTTAGTTGACGGAACACCTTTTGCCCTTGTCATACCACAGCTTTTTAATGAGCACTTTCAGTGTTTAGACGATTATACTCAGCGTCCTTATTTTGCAACTCTTATTAGATGGATTAAATATATAGCATTTATAGTTAGTATACTACTTCCTGGATTTTATGTAGCTATTGCAACCTTTCATCCTGAATTACTGCCTACAGACCTGCTTTTTAATATAGCATCAGCAGACAATAGTACACCATTCCCCTTAATATTTGAGGCTCTAGGACTTCATCTATTTTATGAAATTCTCCGTGAGGCTGGTTTAAGACTCCCTAAATCAATAGGACATGCTGTTAGTATTGTAGGTGGATTAGTAATAGGTGATGCAGCTGTACAAGCTGGTTTAGTAGGTGCACCTATGGTAATTATAGTTGCTCTTACAGCTATTACTGCATTTGTAACTCCATCGCTTTACGAGCCTATTATGTTTAGTCGATTTGCTTTTATTTTTTTAGGAGGGTGTTTTGGGATTTTTGGAATGTCTTTAGGGATTATGCTAATACTACTAAATCTATCAGCAATAGATAGTTATGGTATACCTGCCTCTAGCCCAATATCACCACTAAACCTATATAGTATACGAGATGTGTTTTTTAGATTAGGTTGGAAAAGCCTAGCTAAGGAAAATCTTCGAGTGCAAAATATACCAGGCTCTAAAACAAAAACTTAAGGAGAATCCTATGGATAAAAGTAAAAAAATCACCTGGGGACAGCTGTTTGTAATGATTTTTATCTCCAAAGCCTTTTTTCTAATGATGTCACCAGTATCTAATAATGATATACAACCCAGCCTTTATATATGGGGGCAGATTATCTCTATTCCTATTATGTTAGTGCTACTGATACCTACAATTTATTTAATAAGAAAGAGTTTTGATTTTAGCAGTAATATAATACTACAAAAACTTACTGGCTTACTTTACCTTATAGCTACACTGTCAATAGGGATAAATAGCCTTGTAAATTTTCAAAAATTTTTAGTAGATACTTTTTTCCCCTTTACCTCAGGAACAGCCTTAATGATACTGCTTATTCTAGGTATTACCTATGGTATTTATTTAGGTTTAGAGCCTTTGGCTAGGGCTGGGGGGATAGTAATGTTTTTTGTGCTTATTGGTACTGGGTTAATTAGCTTTTCTTTTATAGATAAGATTGACATGGCGTATTTTAAGCCACTTGCTGATATTACCACACAAAATATAACCACCATAACACTATCCTCATTAATAGCTAATCAGGATTTTATACTGATTTTACTACTATCTGCTTTTACAAACTCTAATAATCCTAAAGGTCTTAAAACCCTTTTAATATCATCTAGTGGCTTTTATAGTTTAATGATATTTTTTATAATTACTGTTTTAGGGGGATATATTAACCATGCTAAATATCCTTTATACAGCATATCTTCTATTGCTAATTTAGCAGTAATAGGAAGACTAGATTCAGTATTTATGATGCTATGGGTATGGATAGCCTTTATACGGATTACACTTTTTATACTATCAGCAGACTACGCACTCTCCCTTGTAATAGAAGAGAAAAAAGATAGAGGAAAATATATAATCACAGGGTTAATATTAGTTATATCAACTATATTTACTATATATCCAGATATGGGGGAGTTATTTACTAAGTTTACCTCCTCAGGGATAATATTTTTAATATGTATAGTTATACTGCCATTATTATATATAACACAGCTTAAATTTGAATCAAATAGAAAGGGTAAGGTATAGGATGAAAAAAATCTTAATAATAAACCTTTGTATAATGATGTTTTTTACAGGATGTAGCAGTGAAATGGAGCTAAGGGAGAAAGCTGTAGTACAGGCAGTAGGTATTGATTATAGTGAGGAAATGTATAAACTAACACTACAGGTTTTTGATTTTTCTAATGAGTCACAACAGGAAAGTTATCAGACTATAGAGGGTAGTGGTAAGGATATTACTTCTGCTTTTATAGATGCTACAATAAATAGTGGTAGGCTAATTTTTCTTGGTAATAATAAGGTGGTTTTGCTGTCAGAGCCAGCTTTAATTGGGCTGGAAAGTATTCTAAATTTTTTTAGTCAAAATCATCAGTCCCCACTACAAACACCCATAGCCATTACTAAAACATCTGCTGAGGAAATAATAAAAGCAAAACAAACTACCACGAAATCCATTAGTGGAGAAGATTTATATTTACTGTTAAAAAGAGGTGTGCAATCAGGATTTTATGGTAGTACATCGGTTTATGAGCTACTACCTGTTTTACAGGAGGAAGGTGTAGGAGAACTGATACCAGTTATCCAGCTATTAGGGGAGAAGGATAATCACAGCCTAAAGCTTACAGAAAGCTATGGTGTCTGGAATGGTGGATATGTAGCTAGTGTAGATGAAAGTCAAAGTAGAGGGGTTAACTTAATTACAAACAGTGGTATAAAAACAGCTGTAGATTTAGGACAGGTGGAAAATGTACCCATAATTGCAATGTTAAAAGATCTTGATTATACAATTACATCTGATGTTAAGTTTAGTGAAATAACAGTATTAATAGACCTAAATGTTAAAGCAAGCATTGACAGTGATATAACTAGTGGAATCATAAGCCATGATGAGGCTAGGGATAAACTGGAGTCTATTCTAAAAGAAGATGTAGAAAATGCTCTGAAGATGGCAGTGGACAATAAAGTAGACTTATTTTTATTTAAAGATTTTACAGAGCAAAACTATTACAACTGGGTAGCAGAAAACAAGTTACAATGGGGTGAAATTATAGCTAATGGTGGTTATGAAGTCAATGTAAATGCTCAGATAACTTGATTAATATTAGTTAATATACTATAATAAGTCCTATCAACTAGATAGGATGGCAAAGCTATGACAAGTGTAGAAAAAATATATAAATATCTAATAGCAAACCCCTGGGTGGGTATAGGGAGTTTTGCGCTAATATCAGGGGGCATACCTTTTATTAGTGGATATACCCACCTAGGGAATGTAGCGCTAATCATATACGGCAGTTTAATTATGTGTGCTACAAAAAGATATAAGGATCATCATAGTTATACCAATCCACTATGGTTTTTTATTAAGTTTGTTACCTTTGTAGGGGTAGGAATGCTGATAATAATGCTACAATCAGCCTATATGTCCAGTTATAAGGGTGAAGACCCAGCTACAGTTATAGTAATGGGCTGTATGGTGGAAGATGGAGAAGCCTCTAATATGTTAAAAGCACGACTAAATGTAGCCTACAATGAACTAGAGGAAAACCCAAGTTATAGTTGTGTGGTAACGGGAGGATTAACCGATGGAGAGCCATTATCTGAATCAGAGGTAATGAAAAACTATCTTGTAGATAGAGGGATAGACCCTAGTAGAATATATCAAGAAGACAAAGCCACAGATACTGAGGAGAATATCACAAATTCTGTAAATATAATTGCTGAAAATAATCTACCAGAGAATGTAATTATTGCTACAGATGGTTTTCATCAGTTTAGATCTCTTTATTACTCCAGATGGTTAGGCTTTGAGTCCTACTCTACAAGTAGCCTATCTGCATTAGGGTTAGTTGTAGGATATTATACAAGGGAAATGCTTGCAATTTTAGAAATGCTGTTGATGTTTAATCAGGGGTAATGGCAATCATTGACAGTGTATCCTATAAGTGCTATGATTAATTTAAAATAAATAATCAATGAGTACTGAAAGGACTGTGAAATAAACCATGGATATTAAATCAATTTATGAGGCATTTGATAAAATAGGCTGTTTATCATTTACAACAATAAATCAGGAGGGGTTTCCTGAATCTCGCATAGCACATCTTAGAGGATATGATGATGAAGGTATTTACTTTATGACTATGTATACTAAATCCTTCTATCGTGATCTAAAAGACAATGGTAAAATATCTCTTTGTGGATTATCAGCAGATACAAAGGTATCCCATGATGAAGAGGGAATGCCTGTCTTTGAAGGTGGATATGCAATTAGAATGTCTGGTGAAGCTAGAGAAATCTCTATAGATGATTTAAAAGCAAAGAAAAACCCAATGTTTGACCTATGTATAAAGGATCATGAGAAATACCGAGCAATGGTAGTGTTTTGTATTACAAAGGCTAGAGGGGACATATTTGATTATGATTTTGAGATGATAGCTCGAGAAAATAAAGTACAGAGAACTTATTTTGCATATAATGAAGCTTCTGTGCACTATCGTGGCTTACATATAGATACAGATAAATGTATTAGCTGTGGGGTCTGTAGGGAGAAGTGTTCCTTTAAAGCTATCTATGTAGAGGACAGTTTATATTCTATTGATAAGTATCGTTGTGACGAGTGTGGGGACTGTTATATTAACTGTCCAGTAAATGCTATATACACTAATTAATAAGTTAACAAAACTATTAGCGAAACATATCACAATAAGTTTAGGTCAATAATGGTAAAAACAAAAAATTATATTTAGTAAGTTTAGCCTTTTCACTGAAAAAATTTATTAAATAGGATTTACTAATTTTGTTAGTGGAAATTAATTTTAAGTTATGGTATAGTGATTATGACGGAATATGAAGTAGGTTATTGGTTAAGATAACTAGCTTTATAATCTAATACACCGAAGTTTAAAGGAGTATAGTTTGAAAATGAATTTGAAAACTATACTAAGTGAAAGGAATTGTCATAATTATGAAATATTCATTAACTGAGGATATGCGCACAGGATACTATACTATAGACCTTCAACATAATGAACTATTTACAGCTATTAACGACTTATTAGAAGCCTGCACAACTGGAAAAGGTAGACAAAGTGTAGCTAAAACATCACAGTTTTTAACAAGCTATGTAGACAAGCATTTTGCAGAGGAAGAAGCCTTACAACTTAAAACTAATTATCCCCAGTACATAGCCCACAAGAAATTCCATGATAGCTATAAATCTAAACTAAAAGAAGATTTAAAGATACTAGATAGAGAAGGGGTTTCTATTGCAAGCCTAGCTATTGTAAATAGCTCTATGGTATCACTTATCTCACATATTAAGATGGAAGACAAAAAACTTGCTAAACATATACAAAGTGCATTATAAATAAACAACCCACCGATAAAGAACTATCGGTGGATTGTTTATTATTATAGATATTTCTCAATTTCTAAAGCCATAATCTCAAAATCATCTACTGGCTCAAAGCGTCTAACTACATTACCTTCACTATCTATGAGGAATTTAGTGAAATTCCATTTTATATCTGGGGACTTATCATAATCTGGATTTTTTGCTGAGAACATCTCTTTTAATCTTTCGTTTAGGGGGTGGCTAGGGTTATTAAAACCTTCAAACTCAGTTTGTGATACTAGATAGGTAAATAATGGATCACTATTTTCACCAGTGACATCTATTTTAGAATAAATAGTATAAGGGGTGTTGAATTTTAAAGTGCAAAACTCTCCTATTTCACTATCACTGCCAGGTGCTTGTGCGCCAAACTGATTACAAGGGAAGTCAAGTATATCAAAGCCTCTGTCTTTAAACTTTGTATATAGATCACCTAAATCTTTATACTGACTTGTAAATCCACACTCAGTAGCAGTATTTGCAATTAAAATAACCTTTCCCTTAAAATCCCTTAGTGACTGGCTACTACCATCGGTTTTTTTCACTGTAAAATCATAAATATTCATTTCAATTCCTCCAAGTTCTATTCTAATGTTATATATAGTATATCAAAAATGTTTTAAAATAAAATGATTTTTTGTGATTATTAATGGAAAATTTCAAATTACTCATATTATGTAGAGAAATTACCTATAAAGACAAGTCTATCTGCATATATTTATTAAGTAATGTATACACAATCTGTAAGCAATACTTATCCAGTTAGGTTTGACAATATTTACATAAGCATATATAATTATTAAATTACCAATAAATATAAAAATATGGATATAGAAAGAAGGCTATAAGTATGATTTATAATAATTCTGAGATTAAAAAGCTAGGCTTTGGCTTTATGAGACTGCCTGTCTGTAATAACGAGATAGATATAGAAAAAACAAAAGAAATGGTAGACGAATTTTTAGCAAATGGATTTACCTATTTTGACACTGCCTATGGTTACCACAGCCAAAAGTCAGAACTGGCTATTAATGAAACACTAGTAAAAAGACACCCTAGGGATAGTTTTATACTAGCAACTAAACTACCTGCTTGGTCTGGGGCAAAAACAGCAGAGGAAGCAAAAGCAATGTTTGACACCTCTCTAGAGAGAACAGGGGCTGGGTATTTTGATTTCTATCTACTACATAATATGGGTGGAGTTAGAACTAAGGTTTTTGAGGACTTTGGCATATGGGAATTTTTAATAGAGAAAAAAGCTAAAGGTTTAATTAAAAAACTTGGTTTTTCCTTTCATGGTGACGCAGTATCATTAGAAGAAATATTGTCAAAAAGAAGTGATGTGGTTGATTTTGTACAGCTACAGATAAACTATGCCGACTGGTTTGACAATACAGTACAGTCTAAGAAATGCTATGAAGTTGCGAGAAAATATGGTAAAGAAATTATCGTAATGGAGCCTATTAGAGGTGGTGCCTTAATAAATCCACCTAAGGCAGTAAAAGATGTATTTGATAATTCAGGGATAGAGCAGAATATGGCTGCTTGGGCGCTAAGATATTCAGCATCTTTTGAAGGAGTTATAACTGTTCTTAGTGGTATGTCAAGTATGGAACAGCTTACAGAGAATATCGCTACATTTAAAAACTTCAAACCTATGACAGAGGGAGAACAGCAGGTTATTGCAAAGGCTCAAGAAGAATTTGCAAAGATTAAATCCATACCTTGCACCAACTGTAGATACTGTGTAAAAGACTGCCCAGCAGGTATTGATATACCTATGATACTTGCAGCAATGAACTCTAAGCTTGTTTATGATGACCTTAATCGTGCCAAAGGTCAGTATTCCTTTGCACTGAAAAATGGTAATGCACCAGAAAGCTGTGTAAACTGTGGTCAATGTGAAGAAGCCTGTCCACAGTATATCGAAATTATTAAGGAACTGGGTGTAATTGCCGAAACACTAGGATAGATAATATTAGAATAAAGGGTATATTCTTTGGTTAATAGCTGGAGAATATACCCTTTATATTTTACCTATATATGTTATGGTTTTTACACCATTATAGTGTTAGGCACATATAAATAGTAGTAATTATAATTCCAGATACAACAGGAATTATATTTTTTCTAGCTAGCTCATTAGGGGATACTTTACAAATTGCTGCAACAGGAACAACTGCCCATGGGATGACAGTACCACCACCAACCCAAATTGTAATAATCTGACCGAAAGCAGCAAGGCTAGGTACACTAATATCCATACCTTGACCAAAGCTATAAGCAATAGAGCCAACAATAGGAAGTCCTGAGAAACCACTGCCATCAAGTCCAGCAGTAATTGCAATAGCACATTGTGTAAATACAGCAGTAATAGGACTGAGTCCTAAGGTGTTAGAAAGGCTAAAACTAATATCATTTAATATGCTGATTTCATTACCTGATAGGATTTTAGGTGCCATATCACCATTACCCATAAAGAAAAAACCACCAATTACAATTACAGGGGCAAAAACTCTTATGCCAAAGGCAAAACCATCTTTTAGATTATCAACACAGGCTTCCATAGCATCTCTAGGGGAATGACTAGAGAAAAGGCAAACAATACTTACAATAATTACACTGCCACCAATTACAGCAGTAGCATCTCCACCAGTTAGCTTAAGGTTAACTAGTAAAAATAAATCAACCATAAAAACTAGAATAGTAAAAATACCTAGTGCTTTTGCTTTAAATGTGCTGGTAGGGGTGTCTATAGCTGTGCTTTGTAACTCTAGTGTAGGTTTATCAGATTTGCTATCCAGTTTCATCATAATAAAGGCAACTGCTAAAGTAGACAAACTCATTACCAGCCAAATAGGAAAGGAAGCTTTCATAATATCGGTAGCAGTAAGGTTTGCAGAAGTAGCAGTAACTGTAGGGGCACCTTGTATAAAGTAGTCAGCTGATAAGCCCATACCATGACCGAAGATATTCATAGCTACTGCAATCCAAATAGGGTTAAGCCCTAGCTTAGAGGCAAAGGGTAGAATAATCCCACCTACTAAAGCAACAGCTGGGCTAGGCCAGATAACTAAAGAGCAAACTAACATAATAAAACCAATAATTAAAAAGGTTAAATCTTTGTTTATCATAAGCTTTCTAAGAGGGGAGGCAATAGCCACATCTGCCCCAACAAATGATAGTGCTTTACTCATGGAAACCACCAAGGATATTATAAGGATAATAGGCCAAAATTCACTACCAGCAAGAATAAGTGCATTATACATAGCAGTGATACCAGTAATTACATTGCCACCCACCATCCATCCAATAACAAAAATCCCTACAAAACAGGGCAGGACAATTTCTTTTTTTAGGATTAGGGCAGTAAACACAGCAATTACAAAAAATATATAGAAATAGTGTACTAAAGTCATTGTGGCAATACCTCCTTGTACTGTGATAGCAGTTTGTCTATTAGTCTATCTACTCCAACAAAATCCATAGCAGAAGAATAGATGGCTTCTAGTTTTTCATGATGGGTAAAGGCTTCTATTAGTTTATTTTTAGCAAGGTCTGTTAGCTTTGTAATCATGACATTATGGACAGATAATATTAAGTCATGATTTGTAAGACTATCTTTAAGCCAGTTTTTACTGCTAATAGTTCTAGCGCCTTTAATCCTTTCGCAGGTAAAGGCTAGGTTTTTTTCAGGTACTGTGATGGTTTTAATTACAGTGCCATCATAAACAGAGGTGAAAATCTCGGTGCTGTAGCCTAGCTTAGTAATAGCCTTTAGTAGAGATTTCATAAATAATCCATGTACAAATAGATTATCTAGTTTAGTTGTGTATACCTTCATAGACTTAACTAAATCAGCGGTAAGGGAACTCTCTCCCATATAGCTAAAGGACTCGGATAGAAGTCTTCTAGAGGATACATCACCACCAGCCTTCTCAGTAAGTAAATCATTGGCTAGTTTATCAGCAGAATATTCTATCACAGTTTTATTTAAGTGGTCTATATAGATGTTATTGTTTAAATCCATTAAAGACTTTAGGATTTTAAGATAGTTGTAGCAGTGATTATAGCACTGTTTTTTCTGAGAATTAATATTTAAAACAGCTTCTTTATTAATAAGCAAACTATCTCTATCTAAAAACTGAGCTAGGTCAATAATCTCCTCTAAAATTACAGGCACAGTAGCCTCCATAGCATGGGGGGCTGTAGCGTCAAAAAAGGCAATTTTTAGCTGTGGTATATTAACTCCATCTAAACTAGTGGGATCACTGCCACATAGAACTTTTTCCACATCAAAGCCTTTGTTATGAAAAAAGTTAGCAATCTTTTTTAGTGCGGTGCTTTTACCCACACCTGAGCCACCTTTTAAAAGATATACTTTATCATAATCACTGTGATTATATACATTCTCAAAATAACTAATAAATCCCTGTGGGGTATTTGCCCCAGCATAATAATTAATAATAAAAAACACTCCCCTCGTTTATTGACCTATACTATGTCAGTAAACAGGGGAGTGTTATTATGTAATTTTTAAAAGTCAAGCTATTTTTAAATTAAACCTATGGTTAAACTATAATTTTAGTTAAAAAACCCAGCGAAACTTTTATAAAGCCACTAACTATCCTTAAGTAGTTTTTCCTCTACTATTAATAGATTAGGCTGATGATCATCAAAATCAAATTTTACATGGATAATCTGATTTTCATAACAAAGTATATATTCATCTCTCAGTGGTAGATCATTGCTATATAATTGGTATACTTTATTAGCTGTAAGTTCTGGTATGGTAACTACCTTCCAACTGCGTTCTGAAGTATGATTATACATTTCAATTTTCTCTTTAACAAAAGCAGTGTAAAATATAGGCCATTTAACATCTAATACTTCATAATAAAGGCTATCCATTACAAAGCTAACAGATTCTTGTTCATACTCGCCTTTGGTTAAAAATATACTGCTGGATTCTTCCTTATTATAAGAATATGGATAGTCGGTGATGATAGGGTAGAAGTCCTCAATCTTTAGTGGGATATCTTCTTTAAAAATATCCAGTGTATAGGTTAATCCCTTTACATCATATTTTATAGTTTCTACTGGCCTAGGAGCAAGTAGCCTAATTGTACCAGTTGAGACTACAAGAAAAGGAATTGAAGCAACAATGACAATAGAGGTTAGTAGGATAATAGCGGTGTTTATTTTAGGACCGCGCTTGAGTTTTTTAAGTACTATATGAATAAGGGAAAAAGAGCCGAAAAATAGAAATAACATAATAAATGCCAAAATTGCTATTTCTGGTGTAGTAAAGGATAAACTAAATATAAATAAAATCATAGGTATGGATGCTATTAATAGATAGCTACTAAGGGGTTTACTTGAACCCTCTGGCATAGGATCTCCTACAGAGATATTATACTTAGACAACCTATACCAATAAAAATACCTATCCAAGCTATGGATTTGTAGTCCGAGAATGATAATAAAGGATAGCAGTAAAAATAATGAGGAATTACTAGACAGTAGGGAAGAGGGGGAGGTGTAATATTCATAGACCTTAATACCTATATTAAACAGCATTACTATAAGAAGCAATATCTGAGGTGGAATAAAGTTTTTTTTCATACAGCGATGGATAATATCCAGTTTGGTTTTATCGTCAGTATAAAGTGGCACTACACTAGGGTCGTCGGTGGCATATATCTGTAAAGTATTAAAATTGCAGATATATTCCCAGCCACTTTCCTCACAGAAATCTCGGTACTCATCTATACGAGGATTGTCACGGTAATCAAGCATATCCCCATAGGGTGGGAAGGCAATCTGGTATCTAATACGGGCTGAAGGTACCTGATGAAATATCATATGAGCATTTGTGATTTTTACCAGTTTCCAGCCTTTTATAGCCATAAGTTCTAAATCATATTGTAGAGCCTGAAAGTCACTGAGTTGATAGCTAAAGAATTTTCTCTTAATCTTTGACATAATAATGACCGCCCTTTCTCTTTAGAAATATATAGAGTAATCAGCAATTAACATTTTCATTCGTTTATATTCTGTTTCAACAGCGTTACTGCCTTGTGGGGTAATAAGGTAGCTTCGTCTGCGTCCCTCTACCTTAGTTAGTTTAATATAGTTACTTTGGACAAAGTCATCTAGTAGTTTATATAGTGTGCCTGGCCCAATATTGACCCTACCATCGGTCATAAGATTGACCTTTTCCATAATGTCCATACCACAACACTCACGCTTGAGGCATAGAAGGATATAAAACATAGGCTCTGTAAGGGTTTGAAACTTCTCTCTAGGCATATAATCCCTCCTAGTTGTAGTAGTTTAAGCTATTATCGATTATCATAATTATAACCATAGTATAACATCGATTATCGATATTGTCAATTACAAGTTTTAAACATCTTAAAATTAACCTATTTAGAAAATAATAGTCATAAAAAAGGACAATCTTAAATAGTATTTACTATAAGAAAATTACAGTAGAAAGGATGATTAAAACCATGGACTTTAAAAAGAAATTACAGGATGAAATACTACATTTCTTGCCTAGTTGGATAGCTGATTATCTAAGAGAACTACCTAAGGAAAAGTTAGAGAATTTAATGGAAATTAGACTGAGAGCCAACTGCCCACCGATACTTCGACTAGCTGGTAAGAATATGTTTTTAACAAAAAAACATGGCATTATCCCCATACTTAGGGAAACTAAAGATATACTTACCACAAATGAGCTATGGAGTATTTTCACCCAGATATCTTCCTATTCCTTTCACAGCTATGAACACCAGATAAAAGAAGGTTTTATTACCATTAAAGGTGGCCACCGTATAGGTATTGCTGGGGATTTTGTCGAAAGCAGAGAAGATTTTGGAGTTAGAAATATCACCTCACTAAATATTAGAATTGCCAGAGAGGTAATAGGTGCTGGTGATAAACTACTACATATATTCTCTGATGGCAAACAGAAAGGTCTACTTATAATCTCACCACCTAACTGTGGTAAAACCACTATTATTAGGGATTTAGCTAGAAGTATTTCCTCAGGTAGATGTGGATACTGCCTTAATGTGGCACTAGTGGATGAGCGTGGGGAGTTATCAGGCTATAGTGGAGGTTATATTAATTTTGATTTAGGCTTATCTACAGATTTAGTCCTAGGAGTACCTAAAGCTAAAGCCATACTACAGTGCCTTAGAACTCTATCTCCTGATGTGATTATCTGTGATGAAGCAGGAAGCTCTCAGGAGATAAAAGCTATTTCAGAAGGCTTAGGTGCTGGGGTGTCCTTTATCACTACAGGTCATGGATATTCTGTGGAGGATTTATATATTAGACCAACCCTTAAGTCTTTACTAGATACTAATGTTTTTACTCATATAGCTCTATTAGAATGTGGGGAGAAAGCTGGAAAAATCAAACTAATTAAAGAGGTGAGTATCCTTGAACAGTGTATTAGTAATAAGCCTATCCTTAATGGTGCTTTGGATTGGTATACAGAAGAGCCACAGCCTACTAAATCACAGCAGATACTTAAAGAAGACCATACAAGACCTTACATTGCTTTCTAGTTTACTAAAAAATAATCGATTGGAGATATACCCAGCTTTTATGCATATTTCTTCTAAGAGTAATCAGCATAATACTGTATTTTATGCTACTGCACAGTATATGAATAATGGGGAAGCTTTTTCCATTGGATGGGAAAAAGCACTGGGGAATAGTAATAACCTACTTACTAAAGAGGACATAGACATACTGATGCCACTGGCTACTATTATTGGCTCCTATAGCCTAGATACACAGATTAAACATATTGGTGAGGCAGTAGATAGCCTAATTATTCAGGAAAAAAACGCTAGTAAACGATATTACAGCGACGGAAAGGTATATATTTCCTCTGCACTAGCATTAAGCCTTATTATATTTACAGTATTAATATAACCATACCAAGTTAAAAAGAAAGGATTGTGATTTAAGTGGATGTAGATTTAATTTTTAGAATTGCCACTATAGGTATCATTGTAGCTGTTCTAAATCAGGTGCTTATTCGTTCAGGGAGAGAGGAGCAAGCAATGATGACTACCCTAACAGGGCTTATAGTAGTTCTTATGATTGTAATAGAGGAGATTAGTAGGCTGTTTACAACTATTAAATCTCTCTTTGGTTTATAGCTTATGGATATAATTCAAATTATAGGGGTAGGGCTAATTGGCACAATCCTAACGATAATACTAAAAGATTATAGACAGGAATATGCCTTAATTACAGCTTTGATTACAGGAGCTTTTGTTTTAATTATAATCACTGGTCAGATTGAACCTGTTATTAATATAATGGATAGCATGATTTATACAGCTGGCATGTCTGGAGGGTATTCACAGATACTTTTTAAAACCATTGGTATATGTTTTATTACTGAGGTTGCAGTGGATACCTGTAAGGATTTTGGCAATACTGCCATTGGCAAAAAGCTGGAGCTGGCAGGTAAGGTAGCTATACTTATTGTAGCTATCCCTCTATTTACCTCCTTGCTAGAGCTTGCACAAAGTCTAATATATTTATAAAGGACAAGGTGGGACTATGTTTACTAAACTAAGGCTAATATTTGTTGTTATTTCTGTATTTGCCATGTCTTTAGTTACCTATGGAAATACTACTTCGGATAGCTTTGTAATAGAGGATTATCTAGGAGAATTTGATGACAGCTTAATAGATGCAATACCACAGGACAGTAAGGAATTTCTATATGAATATGGAGGTAATTCCATTGCCGATATAATCACCCTAAACCCACAGGAGATAATAGACTATACCATAACTGAGTTTAAAGAGGAGTTAACCTCCCCGATGAAACTCCTTACAACAGTTGTAGGCGTCGTAATACTTTCAGTTTTCGCCGAAAGCTTAAGTGGTAGCTACCTATCTAGCAGTATGGGGGATTTATTCTCGGTTATCACAGTTCTTTGCTGTGTTGGAACAGTAGCAGTGCCAGTGGTGGAACTAATAAAGGTAGCTACTAGCGCTATAGTGGATTATACAAACTTTATTATGGCATTAGTGCCAGTTATGACAGGAGTAATGGTGGCTTCTGGACAGGGTAGCACTGCAACTGGTTATAGCATGATACTATTCTTTGCTTGCCAGTTAATCTCGGTAATAGCAAGGAATTTTTTAATACCTTTTCTAGGGATATATATGGGAATTAATATTGTATCAGCAGTTACTACCTCAGAAATAAAACTTGAGAAAATAGGACAATCTATTAAGAAAATTACCACATGGTCTATGGGTTTAGTTATGAGTGTTTTATTAGGTGTTCTTACCATAAATAGCCTCGTAGGCTCTGGGGTGGATACCATGACTGCCAAAACCACTAAATTTCTAATTGGTAGCTTTGTACCTGTGGTGGGCTCAGCTATTTCAGATGCTTACATGGCTACTAGAGGTTATATCGGAGTGGTAAAATCAGCCCTAGGGGCTTTTGGGATTATTGTGGTAGTGGTGATTTTTCTGCCTATATTAATTAGGGTTGTAGTGTGGTATATAACCCTAAATATAGCTTCTTATATTAGCGATATTCTAGGCTCTAACAAACTATCCTTAATGTTATCAGGCTTTAGCGCGGTGGTAGGGATTATGCTGTCGTTGCTTCTGTGTTTAGCTATATTAATGGTGGTATCTACAGCCATAGTATTAATGTTAGGTATGGGGGTGATGTAGTGGGAGAGATTAGAGCATGGGCATATATGCTATCTACCACAGCAGTTTTTATTGGTATAGTGTGGATTATTATCCCTAAAGGTGCCACAGCAAAACTGTTAAAACTAGTTACCAGTACATTTTTTATAATCGTAATTACCAGTCCGGTGGTGGATTTTATAGATAGTGGGAATTTTTCAGGTGATATGTTTCAGATAACTAGTAATAGCCTATATGAGGAGACTACTCAGATTACCAGTAATATTTTAAAAGAACAGGTAGCCCAAAGCCTTACCCAGTTAATCTCTGATGAGTTAGCTAAACTTGATATTAGTTCTGCAGATATACGGGTGTATCTACAAAGTGATTTAGATATGAATATTCATATAGATAGGGTTATATTAACTATGGACATAGCATATGAATATAAAGAAGCAGATATTTATAATAACATAGGTAAGGAGATGGAAATTCCACTAGAGATTAATTACAGATAGGATAAGAAAAACGAAAGGTAAAATATCATTATGGAGCTAAATAGATATAAGGAAATAATAGAGAAATACTCTAAAAATAATATGGTTTTATTACTAGTGGTAGTGGCAATTATGGCTATGATTTTTTCCACAGAGAAAGATGAGGTAGTAGTACAGGAACAGATAATAGATGAAATCACTACAACAGAGGAATATACCCAGAGTATCCAGCATAAACTTACACAGATGATAACATCTATTGAGGGCGTAGGTAATGCCAGTGTGCTAGTTACCCTAGAGGGTGGGATATCCTATGAATATGCCACTGAGGAGCGAACTAGCAGTGATATTACCCAAGATGTGTCCAGCGATAGTTATACTAGAACTCAGCAGCGAGATGATACCGAGGAAAACTACATAATAATCAGTGGGGAAAACGGGGAGCAAACAGCACTTGTAAAACAACAGATAGAGCCTGAAATTAAAGGGGTGGTAGTAGTATGTGAAGGTGGCAATGAAGAAGTGGTGCAGTACAATGTAATACAGGCAGTTACAACAGCTCTCGATATACCTACAACCAAGGTTTATGTGGCACAGATAACATCAGAAAACATAATAAATTAAACATGAAAGGATGGCATAATTATGAAACTTAAGAAGAAGGTAAATATGAATGTTATAGTAGGCAGAAGACAGATAGTTCTAGGAACTTTAGTAATGGGGCTTTGTGTAGCAGTGTATCTTAACTGGCATTATGGTGATATAACTAATGCTATTACCACCGAGGCACCAGCACCAACAGTGGCAGAGGAAGTTAAAAATTACGGAGATGCTAAGTATGTAGATACTACACAGGTAGAAGAGCCTGTAATTAGTGAAGGGGAAGCGTATTTTGCTGAGGCGAAGATGACGAGAAATCAGTCTAGAGATGAGGCTACCGCAGCTTTGGCAGAGATGTTAGCAGATGCCAGTTTAGCTACTAATCAGCGAGCAGAGCTAGCAGTACAGGCAACAGAGCTTGCCCAGTCTATTGAGGTTGAAGGTAAGATTGAAAATCTACTTAAAGCCAAAGGTTTTGAGGATTGTATGGTGTACTACGACACCGAAAGAGTAGATGTTATAGTTAAAACAGAAGGGCTACTAGAGGATGAAACAGTGCAGATATGGGATATAATAACTAAGGAAACAACAGTACCTTCCTCTAATGTATCAATAATCGAGATTAATAATTAAATAATTATAGTCTGGGATAAGCTGTGCTAAAAATGGTACAGCTTATCTTATTAACTTTAACAATCTAGGATTTGCAAAAGTAGTTTATGTATAATTCATGATTTATATGAAAAAAAATACAAAACTTACCTGTAAAATTTCATTTATACCTTGTTAATAGTGGAATTATATTGTATAATAATATATGTATAAGATTAATTGAAATATAATGATTTTTATATGTACTAAAGATTTATTAGAAAAGAGGTATATGTAATGCTTAATAACGAAGTAAAACAGCCAGCAGGCAGTCTGCGAATTTCCAGAGATGTTATTGCAACAATAACAGCAACAGCAATAAGAGAGATTGATGGAGTAGCAGATTTAGCGCCTTTTATCACCAATATAAAGGGATGGCTTATTAAGAAACAAACAGCTAAGCCAATTGTTATTAATCTAACCGATGATGTAGCAGTTATAGATGTAAATGTTACCCTAACAGGTGGTGCTAGAATTCCAGAAGTTGCTAGCAAAATCCAGTCTGCTGTAAAAGAAGCAGTTCAGAACATGACAGGAATTGCAGTGGCTCGAGTGAATGTTAATATAGCAGGTATTCAGTTTGAAGAAGCAAAACAAGATACTATTTCATTCTAGTTAGATTTTAAAGCTCTCTGAAATGTTTTGGGGAGCTTTATTTTGCTATAGATTAGGTAATGGTTTATTTAAGGGTGGACAAGCCCTTGTAGTTTGAAAGGAACGGTCATAAAAGATGAAAAGAAGTGAAGCTAGAGAATTAGCATTTATAATAATATTTGAACATAGTTTTAATGGAGATGGTATCGACGCTATTATAGAAAATGGCGACAAAGCAAAGATTACAGCAGAAACATTCTGCTATAAGCTAGCAGATACAGCTATAAATGCTATAGAAACAAGTGATCAGGTTATCGAGAGATTATCTACTAAGTGGAAGATTAATCGACTACCTAAAACTACCCTTGCTATACTGCGTCTGGCTATTGCTGAGATTACAAGTGGCGAAGATACCCCTTACAGTGTAATAGCAAATGAAGCAGTAGAACTAGCTAAGAAATACGCTTCTGAGGAAGATGCATCTTACATTAACGGTATCCTAGGTAGCTTTATTAAAGAGCAACCAGCAAAAGCATAATTATGTTTAGCTATCTTGGTATAGATACAAGTAACTACACTACATCACTAGCTTTATATGATATGGTAAATAATAAGATTATCCATAGAAAGAAGCTACTAGATGTAAACAGTGGAGCAGTAGGACTTAGACAAAGTGATGCAGTTTTTGCCCATGTAAAGGCTGTGGACGGTCTAGTGTCTGATTTGTTCTCAGAGCTAAGGGACAATAATATACCATACCAGATTAAAGCAATAGGTGTTTCGGCTAGACCTCGTGACATAGAGGGTTCCTATATGCCTTGCTTCTTAGTAGGGGTAATGGTAGCTAAGTCTTTAGCCACTGTCCTAGACTGCCCTATATATGAGTTCTCCCATCAAAGTGGTCATATAGCAGCTGCAGCTTATTCCTGTAATAGATTGTCGCTACTAGAAAATGAGCATATAGCCTTTCATCTATCTGGTGGCACTACCGAGTGTCTACTGGTAAAACCAGATGTTAATAATATCATAATAGCTGATATTATTTCAGCCACTACCGACATTACAGCAGGACAGCTTATTGACAGGGTAGGGGTTATGATGGGACTACCTTTTCCAGCAGGAGCACATTTAGAGCCTTATGGGGAAAATCTTTCTCATAAGATAAAGGTAGCTTTTAAAGAGCTATCACCCTGTTTATCAGGCATGGAAAACAAATGCAGAGATTTATGGAATAAAGGTAGTAGCAATAAGGAAATGGCTGAATTTCTATTTAGTGTAGTGCTATCAACTATACATAAAATGAGCAGTGATATAGCTAAACTATACCCAACACTGCCCATAGTATATGCAGGTGGTGTTATGTCCCATAAAGGGATTAAAACTCATCTGGAAAAAGAATTTAAAGGGATTTTTGCCCAACCTGAATTTTCCTCAGATAACGGAGCAGGTGCAGCTATCCTTGCAGCAATAAAAAACAGTAGGTAGGAGGTTTTACATGTCGGTGCAGATACTTACAGTTACACAACTTAATAAATATGTAAAGGCACTCCTAGATGAAAACTCAGCTTTAAAACAAATTTATATTAAAGGTGAGATTTCAAACTTTAAACACTATGCCAGTTCAGGACATTGTTACTTTACTCTAAAGGATAAAACAGCAGCTATTAGATGTGTGATGTTTTCCTCCTCGGCAAAATTTCTAAAATTTATGCCACAGGACGGAATGGCAGTAATTCTAGGTGGCTCAGTTACTCTTTATGAAAAAGATGGTGCGTATCAGTTTTATGCTACAGATATGCAACCAGAGGGAATAGGTGCCCTTACAATAGCCTATGAACAGCTTAAAGAAAAGCTATCAGCACAGGGAATATTTAGCGAAGATATTAAAAAACCACTACCACAGATGCCTAAAACCATCGGTATTGTTACAGCACAAGGTGGAGCAGCACTACAGGATATGCTAAATATCCTATCTCGTCGATACCCTATAGGTAAGGTAAGATTATATCCAGTGGCTGTACAAGGAGTACAGGCAGCCCCTACTATTACAAAGGCTATAAACTTTGTAAATGAAGAAGGAATATGCGATGTAATTATAGTAGGCAGAGGTGGAGGATCTATAGAAGATTTATGGGCATTTAACGAAGAAGCTGTGGTAATGGCAGTATATAATAGTGAAATTCCTGTAATCAGTGCTGTAGGTCATGAAGTAGATTATACCTTATGTGATTTCGCTGCTGATAGACGAGCGGCAACCCCATCAGAAGCAGCAGAAATTGTGGCTTTAGATATAGAGATAATATCAGCATGGGTAAATGGCAGAGAAAGTGCCATGAAAAAATTAGTTCATGGTGAATTAGATAGGTATAAAAGCGATATTCAAAACAAAGATAATCTTATAAAAAGACATCACCCTAAAAAGGTGATAGACAGCTATAGGAATTTAAATTTCAATAGTGAAAAACAGCTAATTAGATTAATGAAAAATTCCATTAACCTTAAAAAGCAAAAACTCGAGTCCCAAACCAAACTTCTAGCAGCCCAAAATCCAATGGAGATACTAGCTAGAGGATATACAATAACTACAGGGACGGACAATAAATCCTTAAGAGATGTAGCAGTAGGGGAAGAAATGATTACTCTTACAGATACTAGTAAGATTACCTCTACTATATTAGACATAACAAGAAGATAAATAAGCAAAAAATTCTTATATAAGGAATGATGATATATGGCAAAGAAAAAAACATTTGAGGAGGCGTCAGCACGAATAGATGCTATTGTATCCCAGATGGAAGATGATCAGTTAAGTCTTGATCAGATGATTAAAATGTATAGTGAAGGCATGGAGCTAGTTAATTTTTGCAATAAAGAGCTAGACAAAGCCACACTATCCATAGAAAAAATTGAATTACCCCAATAAAATCAGGTGGTGAATAATGGAATACAATTTTAAGGAAGATTTACACAGTAAACTTACATTACTGGAAAACACCTTGGATAGAGAATTATCTTTTAAACCTTCTCCTTATGATAGAGTTTGGGAAGCAATGAGATATAGTGCCTTAGATGGTGGCAAACGCATTCGTGGTTTACTAGTAATAGCAATGGGACAGGCTTTGGGCAGTAGTATAGACAAGCTCCTACCAGTGGCAGCAGCAGTGGAAATGGTACATGCCTACTCTCTAATTCATGATGATCTTCCCTGTATGGACGATGACGATTTAAGAAGAGGGAAGCCTTCCTGTCATAGACAATTCGATGAAGCTACTGCAGTTTTAGCTGGTGATGGACTACTAACCCACAGCTTTAAAACCATTATGACAGCAGATTTAACAGATCTACAAAAGGTTATAATAGCAACTACATTATCAGATAGTGCAGGGGCTAATGGGATGATTGGCGGACAGTGTATAGATATAGCCAATGAAGGTGTCAGTATATCAGAAGATCTGCTAAATCTCCTTCACAGTCTAAAAACAGGTGCACTTATTACTGCAAGCTGTACTATGGGTGGAATGGTAGCCTCAGCTAATGAAAAACAGCTACAGGCTATAGAACACTATGGTAAAGCTTTAGGGCTGGCTTTTCAGATACAGGATGATATCCTTGATGTAATCTCTAATGAAGAAACCTTAGGTAAACCAATAGGTAGTGATGAGCTTAATAATAAGACGACCTATATAACCCTTTATGGAATTGATAAAGCTAGGGAAATCCACAATGAGCTTTTTGACAATGGCATAAAAACTTTAGATGAATGTGGGATTAATACTCCATTTATTAAAGGGTTAACAGAAAAAATTCGCAATCGCTTATATTAAAAAGAGATGAGTGTATATAAATGTTTGATAATTATCTATTAAATCTAATACTAATAGCATGGACAGCTGCACAGCTGTTAAAAACTATAATTAATTTTGCTGAAAACAAGATATTCGATCCAGAGCGCCTTGTAGGTGCTGGAGGAATGCCTAGTTCTCACTCAGCTTTGGTGTGTTCACTAGCTGTAGGTGCTGCAAGGAAACTAGGTGGATCTTCCCCAGAGTTTGCAATAACATTTGCCCTAGCAGGCATAGTAATGTATGATGCTATGGGAGTTAGACGAGCTGCTGGAGAGCAAGCAAAGGTACTAAATAAACTAATTAGTAGCTTTAAAAATCAAAAAGGAGCTTTCTGGAAGGAGCTAGGCAACCAAATTGAACTTGAAGAACAAGGTATCAGTGAGGAAGGCAGTAGCGACGGAGAAGATAAGCGTTTAAAAGAATATATTGGTCATACACCTATGGAGGTGTTAGGTGGTGCACTATTAGGGATACTGGTAGCAATGATTGTACCTGTAACCTAATGATATGTACTACAGAAAGGCTAAAATATAAGAATGAAATATAAATTTCTAACTACTATTAACTCCCCAAGGGATTTAAAGAAAATGAAAATATCCCAGCTGGATATGCTCTGTAGCGAGATTAGAGAATGTATTTTGGACACAGTATCACAAACTGGTGGACATCTTGCCTCTAATCTAGGTGCTGTAGAGCTTACAGTTGCGTTACATAGTGTATTTTCCTGTCCTAAGGATGATATTGTATGGGATGTAGGACATCAAAGCTACACACATAAACTGCTAACAGGTAGGCAAGAGGGATTTTCTAAACTTCGTAAAGAAGGTGGATTATCTGGTTTTACCCGACCTAGTGAAAGCACTTATGATAGCTTTATTGCTGGTCATGCTGGTAACTCTCTATCTGCTGCTTACGGTATTGCAGTTAGCAAAAGACTTCAAGGGAAACAAGGTCATACTATCTCTGTAACAGGTGATGGCGCCTTAGGCAATGGAATGATCTTTGAAGCAATGAATAATGCTGGTAGATCTAAAGAAAAGCTAATTCTTATTATTAATGATAATGAGATGTCTATATCTAGCAATGTAGGGGCAGTAGCTAAATACCTTGCCAATATCCGTTCCCATAATAGCTATTTTAGAGCTAAAGACGCTATAGAGCATGGTGTAGAGTCTATACCACTAGTAGGGGATTTTGCCAAAACAGCAATTTCTAAGTCTAAAACAATGATTAAAGATTACCTTTATCAAAGTAATTTCTTTGAGAGTTTTGGATTTACCTATCTTGGGCCGGTAGATGGCCATGATATCTCTAGTTTAAGACAGGTTTTATTAAGAGCTAGATCTCTTAATAAACCAGTGGTAATCCATGTTAATACTAAAAAAGGCCTAGGATATCACCACGCACAGAAGAACCCTGAGAACTATCATGGGGTATCACCTTTTAACAAAGAATTAGGTGTATCTGGCTCAGGTAATAATTTTTCCAGTGAATTTGGAAAAACACTAACTAAGCTAGCAAAAGATGATAAAAAAATCATAGCAATTACCGCTGCCATGACCTCAGGAACAGGGCTGGAGGAATTTGCTCAAACTTATAGTGAAGATGGCAGATTTTTTGATACTGGAATAGCAGAGGAACACGCCGTGACATTTGCAGCAGCAATGGCATCTAAAGGCATGAAACCTGTAATAACACTATACTCCACCTTCTGGCAAAGAGGTTATGATCAGATTATCCATGATGTAGCTATTGAGAAAGAGCCTTTGATTTTAGCTGTGGATAGAGCTGGTGTAGTAGGGGAAGATGGAGAAACTCATCAAGGGATATTTGATGTGTCTATGATGAGAAGCATACCTAATATGACCATCTACTCTCCATCAAGCTACGAAACATTAGAAAAGGCATTTACTGAGGCACTTGCTAATCTAGGTGGGCCTATTGCCATCCGTTACCCACGAGGGAAAGAGCCTATTTTAGATAATAAATATAAGTCAAACTCTACGGATTATAATTATATTGATAATAAATCTGATACTATAGTAATTACCTATGGCAGACTGTGGGAACAGGTATGTAATGCCTGTCATATGACTAAAGATAGCATATCTATAATGAATATAACCAAGATACACCCTATAAATACTAAGATAATAGAGATAATTAAAGAATATAAATATATCTACTTCTACGAAGAAGGTATAGCCAGTGGTGGTATTGGGGAAGGTATTGCTCTTCAGCTACTATTAGCTGGATATAAAGGTAATTATAATCTAAAGGCAATTAATGGATTTGTGCCACAGGCAGATGTAAGCACAACCCTAGCTAAACTTGGACTAGATGTATTATCCATCTATAATGATGTTAAAGAAAGGTATGAACAAAATAATGAAAACTAGACTAGATACATACCTGACAGAACAGGGCCATGCAGAAACAAGATCTAAAGCACAGGCAATGATAATGTCTGGGATAATATATGTAAACAATCAAAAAGCTGATAAAGCTGGTATGGATATATCAGAAAAGGATATAATAGAGGTAAGAGGCAGTAAGCTAAAATATGTAAGCCGTGGAGGACTTAAGCTGGAAAAAGCAATGTCAGAGTTTCAGATAAGTCTTGAGGGTAATATATGTGGAGATTTTGGAGCGTCAACAGGTGGTTTTAGTGATTGTATGCTACAAAATGGTGCTATCAAGGTTTATGCTGTTGATGTGGGGTATGGACAGCTTGCATGGAGTCTTAGAACAGATGAGCGAGTAATTAACCTTGAGCGAACCAATATAAGATATTTGACTCAGGAGCAGATTAGCGATAAGCTGAATTTTGTATCTGTAGATGTATCTTTTATATCACTAAAGCTAATTCTACCTGTTGTATATAATTTTTTAACTGATGATGGTAGTGCTGTCTGCCTAATAAAGCCACAGTTTGAGGCTGGTAGAGATAAAATAGGAAAAAAAGGCGTAGTAAAAGATAAAGCTGTTCATCTTGAGGTTGTTCATAGAATTATGTCCATAGCTAAAGAAGAAGGTTTTGGTCTACTAGGACTTAGCTTTTCACCTATTAAAGGGCCAGAAGGTAATATTGAATACCTTCTATATATTAAAAAGTCAGTAGAAGATACTATTACTGAGGATATTGCCGAAACTATCGTTATGAGTTCTCATAACCAGTTAGATAAATAATTAGGAGCTGACATTATATGAAAATTCTAATCATACCTAATCTTACTAAAAGCCACTGTCTAGAGCATACTTCACTGGTTATAGGTGCTCTTAAAGAAATAGGATGTAATCCTGTAATTGATGATAACTATTATAATGCAATAGGTCATTTGGTTAACGCTGATTTTTATCCTTTGGATGAGATTGCACCTCAGTGTGAATTTTTTATAACTATTGGTGGCGATGGAACAGTGCTTAATGCAGCACAGACTGCACTATATTACGACAAAGCTATTTTAGGGATAAACTCAGGAACATTAGGGTATTTAACTCACCTAGAGCCTACTGATTTATATCATCTTAAAAGGATAATCACCGGTGATTATCAGATAGACGAGAGAATAGTCCTAGAAGGTAAGCTAGAAGATGGTAGGGTACTATATGCACTTAATGACATAGTTATTTCTAGAGGTGTACTAAATAAAGTAATTAATATCAACATGCTATGTGATGGTAGACCTATGCTTAATTATCGTGCAGATGGCGTAATTATTTCCACACCAACAGGTTCTACTGCATATTCATTATCTGCAGGAGGTGCCTTAATAGATCCTACAATTGATTCTATTATTACAACTCCAATATGCCCACACTCACTAGCTAATAGGTCTATTATACTATCATCCAAGAGAGTATTAACAGTGTCAGCAGAAATATCAGCAAAAAACCCGCAGATATATGTGGCTGCTGATGGTGATGAGGCAATCCCTATCGAGAGAAACAGCCCTGTAGAGATTAAGATATCAAATAAAACTATAAAATTTATTAGATTAGACAATAATGATTTTTATGACATAGTTAATACAAAACTCAGAGCATATTAAAACCTATTTGCTCAAGTCATGGAGAAAGGAAGTAACAGAGATGAAAGCTAAGCGACATGGACGAATTCTACAACTGATAGCAGAACATTCTATTGACACACAGGAAGAACTACTTAGATTATTACAAGAAGACGGACTTTTTGTAACACAGGCAACGGTTTCCCGTGATATTAAAGAACTAAGATTAATCAAGTCACAAAACTCTGATGGCACATATCGTTATTCTACCGCAGGTAAAGAACAGATAAATGATATGTCCTTTAAATTCCATGCAATCTTTAGTGAATCTGTGTATGATATAGACTTTGCTAATAACATGATCGTAGTTAAATGCTATACCGGTATGGCAAATGCTGCTTGTGCATCACTAGATGCAATAGCATGGAATGGTGTAGTAGGCACTATTGCAGGGGATGATACTATTTTCATTCTTATGAGAGATAATCAAGGCGCAGATGATTTTACAAAACAACTTAAAAAAATGATAAAAAAATAGCTATTGGAGAGATTTTATGCTATCACAATTGTACATAGAAAATCTAGCAGTTATTAAAAATGCTGAAATTAACTTTACAAAGGGATTTAATATATTTACAGGGGAAACTGGTGCTGGTAAGACTATATTAGTCACAGCAATCGGTGGTATTTTAGGTGGAAAACTATCTAAAGATACTGTAAGAACAGGGGAGGATAAAGCTGTTATTATGGCTACCTTTGAGGATTTGTCCCCTGAAATAATAGCTTTTGCTGATGATTTAGGTTATGATATATCCAATCAGCTTTTAGTATCAAGAGAGATAAATAGCGATGGTAAATCATCCTGTAGGATTAATGGTAGACCAGCTACACTGAGTATTTTAAAAGAAATTACCCAACAGATAGTGGATATTCACGGCCAACAGGATAGCAATAGTCTAATTAGCCCAAGTAAACAGCTATCTTTAATCGATGATTTCGGTGATTATCGCAAGGATATTAACCAGTATGAGCAGTTATATAATGATCTTACTGATTTAAAGAAGCAGATTTCAGAGCTAAGTCTTAATGACTCAGAAAAAGCTCAAAAAATCGACATACTGACCTATCAAATTCAGGAAATAGAGGAAGCCCAGCTACAGATTGGGGAAGATGATGAGCTTATCAATCAGCGTAATTTCATACAGAATTCACAGGAGATTATAGATGGTTTAGCACAGGCTAATGACCTACTTTCTGAGGAGAATAATGTATGTGATCAGCTGGGTTTACTTATCGATATTATTGGCAAATTAGAAGAGTATCTACCTGACCTTAAGGATAAATCTGAAGCTTATCAGGAAACATTTTATGAGTTAAAAGAGCTGTCCTCAATTATGAGGGATCAGATGGAATCGATGGATTTTGATCCTAGAGAGATGGATAGGGTAGAGGATCGTCTAGATAAGATTTACAAGCTAAAGCGAAAGTATGGCCAGAGTATAGAGGAGATTTTAGAATTCTATAATAAGGCTTGTGAGGAGCTAAATAGCATTTCCTACAGCTCTGACAAATTAGACAAATTAAATGAAAAATATGATAATTGTTTATCTAAGCTCACTGTAAAGGCTAAGACCATTACATCTCACAGAACTGCTTCAGCAAAGGCTTTTGTGAAATCAGTAGAAACTGAGCTAAAATTCTTAGACATGCCCTCAGTTAAGCTTACTATTGATATTTCCCCTAAAGAATTTACCATTACAGGTGCTGATAAACTAGCTATTCTAATTTCGGTAAATCCAGGAGAGCCTCCTAAACCTATCTCAAAAATCGCCTCTGGTGGTGAGATATCTCGAATTATGCTAGCTGTAAAAAATGTTATGGCTGGTAAGGACGATATAGCCACTATGATCTTTGATGAGGTGGACACAGGGGTAAGCGGCAAAGCAGCAGTGAAAATCGGAAGTAAGCTAAAGGAATGTGCAGCTAATCGACAGGTTATCTGTGTTACCCATCTAGCTCAAGTTGCAGCTTATGGTGACGGACATTTTAAAATCGAGAAAAATATCAGTAGCAATAGAACATTTACAACAGTGACCACTTTAGAAGGTGGGGACAGAGTAGAGGAGATTGCCCGAATTATGGTAGGTGATAATATTACCGACAATTCAATTATTAGCGCTAAAGAATTATTAGAGAACTCTAAATAGTTCTAATATAAAACTCTCCTAATGCACTACCGTAAAATACGATAAAAGGATGCATAATGAAGACAACTCATAAAAACAAAAATGTAAAAGCCGAAAAAATGTATATAGGTGGTAGGTGGGTAGAAGTAAAACACCATATCCCAAAACCGAAAAGTAGAATTGCTTTAGGGCTGGAATTTGCTCTAATGAAAACACTTCAAAAGCTTTTTGAAGTTATATCAAGTATTTGTTTCTTTTTAAGTTTTTTAATACCTTTCGGTGTTATATATTTTATATGGAAATTCCTTGAGGGGAAAGCCTTTAGCTTTCAAGTTTTCAGCGCAGTGTTAACCCCTCTACTAATTTACTTTTTCGGATATGTAACGGCTTATATTGCTGATTGGTTTGATGAACAATGTTAACTAGGTTTTTAATAATGTAAATATAAGGTATATAATTTACAATTACCCATAAGAAGGTATATTTTATAAATGCCTAAATACTTATTACAGTGCGTTACATTGTGGATAGGAAAGGAATGAATGTTATAGTGGACAACGGAATATTTACCCAAGGTATTGATCCAGGGGGACTTACACAGGAATACGAAGTTAAATTTCTAATATGCTATATAATGTATACAATTAATAAGCCTCTTACCTTTGATGATATTAATTATGTACTACAGTCCACAGCTGTGGTAAATTATTTTGAATATAGTCAGGCTTTTAATAAACTTATTGAGCTAGGGCAGATTGAGGTATTAGAGAAGGATAATTTCATCCTTTCTCAAAGTGGCAGAGATGTTGCAACAACCTTTGATCATGATCTTCCTAAAGCAATCAAAGATAAAACTATACTAGCTACTAAGGATTATCTAGAGCGAAAAGAACATGAGAAAAACAATAAAGTATCTATTGATAAGGTAGATGATGGTTATAAAATTGAGCTATCTATTAATGATTTAGGTAGTGATCTAATGACACTTAGTCTATTTATGCCTAATAAAGACTACTGCAATATTATAAAGGAAAACTTCTACAAAAGCCCTACAACTGTTTATCTAAAGATACTAGAAGCACTTACCAATGAATAAAAATGGGCTCTTTGTTAATCGGTGTATAGGAAAAAATGAAATATGAGCAGGTGGTTTCTACCACCTGCTTTTTATACTAAAAGAAGTGCTTAGACAATCACATAAAGAATAGCATTTCTAAATTTATTGAGATCACCATAACCATTGTGAACTTATAAATCATCAACGATGATACGATAAAATCAGAATTATGCAAATTATACTACGATAATATCGTATTGCACTAGGAAAATATACAATTTACATAAAAAAATATTGACTATGCATAATTCCTGTGATAAAATATCAATATTAATAATTGACTAATTTTTACAAATATTATTCATTGTGGGGTGAAATATTGCATAGTGTTCAACATGACAGAGAAGATATAGCAGAAATTCTAAAAAAATTAAGAAAAAAAGCAGGTTTCACTCAAAAGCAGATTGGTGAATTAACTGAAAAAGCACCTCAGACAGTGGCTTCTTGGGAAAATGGCAAAGGTCAACCAGATATTAATACATTTCTATATCTACTGAAATTATATGGAGTAGATGATGTGTATAAGCAGTTTGGATATTCTCAGCCGAAAGACGAGAACTCAATGTTTTTAAGTCAATATGACAGTAGATATAGTTTATCAGAAGCTAGTAATCAAGATGTTTGTGATATGATTAATCTACAGATACAGCAACTACCAGATAAGAGCTTAAAACTAGCTAAAGATATGGTGCAGTTATTATTGTATCATTCAACAATGTAATTTCGCCTATATATTTATTAGATAATCTAAAATAATTAAAACCATGGCTATTTTGCTATGGTTTTTTTGTTGTATGTTTTATAAATATAACTTAGGATAGGTTCATTTTATATTTATTATCCAGTTATTGGATTGCTAAATATAAAATAATCTATTTGTAGATATTTTACTCTAGTAAGAATAGTATATTTATGATAGAATAGATATATATCCATAAAAATGGATTTGTACTAATGTTTAATAATTGAGGTATTACTTATGACTAAAGATAGATTAGACCGAGATGATATAAATAAACTGCTATGGGAACTAAGTATCCCAGCTATTTTAGGTATGCTCAGTGGGGCAATATTTAATGTGGTAGACAGAATTTTTGTAGGTAGGGTAGATGAGTATGCCCTTACAGCAGTGGGGATTACCATGCCTATTCAGATATTCCAGATGGCATTTATTCTGCTAATTGGCAGTGGCTCCTCAGCCTTAGTATCTATAAAGCTAGGAGAGAGAAAGACACAGGAAGCTAACCAGATACTATACCTAGCCCTTAAATATATAGTGATTATATTAGCTGCGTTAGCAGTATTGTTTACTATTTTTGTAGATGCAATACTGGATAGCTATAATCTAGCGCCCCATGTTTTTGCTATGGCAAAGGATTATATTCTTATTATAATGATAGGCAGTGTGATTAGTATCCCAGGATACTGTTTAAACTCCATTATGCGTGCTATAGGTAAAGCGGATATTTCTATGAAGGTTATACTTATATCCTCTGTAGCAAATATTATACTAGATGCAGTATTTATTTTTGGATTTAATATGGGTGTGGCTGGGGCGGCGATTGCTACTGTAATATCCCAAACTATATTAACAGCCTATGTTATTGTGTATTTTATAAAATCAAAAGATATCCCCATTAACCTTAAACTAGAGAAACCACCACATGAGTTTAAAATTTTAAGAGAAATATTAAAACTAGGCTCACCGTCCTGTATGGTACAGATACTAGCGTCATTTGTTAATACATTTATTAATAGCCAAATTATAATATACGGGACGGATTTAGATATAGGTGCTGTTACTATCTGTGCTACAATATTTAGTTTTTATCATATGATTGTTTTTGGTATTGTACAGGGAAATCAGCCTATATGTGGATTTAACTGGGGAGCTAAGAGATATGACAGAGTGCTAAAATCCATTAAGCTTTCCATGATATATGCTTTTATTATCTCTACAGGACTATTTCTTGTGATAATGACCTATCCTGAAATTATAATTAAACTATTTACCGATAGTCAGCGACTGGTAGAGGAAGCTATTATTGTAGCTAGGTGGTATCTATTAATGATACCATTAATAGGTCTACAGACCATAAGCGCACAGTATTTTCAAGCAGTAGGCAGGTCAAAACTAGCTGGGGTGCTATCCCTACTTAGATATGGAGTTATAATGGTGCCACTTGTAATAATGTTAGCGCCTATATTTGGCGTAAATGGTATATACTTTAGTTATGCTTTGTCAGACTTCTTGGCATCTATTATTGCAATATTATTCATAACTAAGGAAATACACAACCTTAAAAAACTATCTAAATCCCAATAATTTGTGAGTTTATCACATTAAACTACTAATAAATATGCGTAAAAATATAAATAAAGCAGGTTTATTTACTAATTCGATAGTATAATTATACAAAAAATCATATTTACTGTATAATTATACTTGACTTTGTATAAAGATTAAGGTATTCTTATGAATATACTTTAAGGTAGATTTTTCTATAGGGATAAGGAGCTATTATGTCAAATACAAATGATGTGGTACAACCTGATAACTGGTACCAAGAATTACCTCGACAACAGTTTAGTCAGTTTAATGAGTTAGAAACATATAGCAGTTGGTTTACAGCCTATGAACTATCTAGTAATATCATAGCAATATGTGAACCATGCCACTTTCAGGAGGTTATAAGCTATCTTATAATAGGTAGTGAAAAAGCCTTACTATGGGACACAGGTATGGGGATGTTTGATATTAAATCGGTAGTGGAGAGCTTTACTGATAAAGAACTTATTGTTGTAAATAGCCATTGTCATTTTGACCATGTAGGTGGCAATATACAGTTTGATAAGACCTATATTTATAATAGTAAACAAGCCATAGATAGGCTGCGAAAAGGTGTAACAGCTGAGGATGTGGAGAGAAACTTTACTAAGGATGCTTTTCACTATAATGGCACACTACCCTTTGAAGTAGAAAGCTTTAGAATACCGGGTGTAGATAACTTTATAACTATTGAAGAAGGCCATATATTTGACCTGGGAGATATTCAGTTTAAGGTGTTACACACCCCAGGACATTCACCAGATAGTATAATGATTGTCTGTGATAGTTTAAAAATTCTCTTTACAGGGGATACTATCTATCCAGCCAGTATGTATGCTCACTTTTTTGGAGATCATGGTATTAACAGCAATATAGATACCTATTATAAAGTAGTATCAGATTTAGCTGATAAATACAGCGACTACCAGCTATACTGCTCCCATAACGAGCCAATGAGGCAGGGAAGTATGCTAATAGATGTAAAAGACGCCTTTAAGGCAATAAAAGACGGCATTAATCCCAGTGAAACTGATGGAGATGGATTTAAGAAATATCAGTTTGATGGGTTTGCAATAATAACAGAGTAAGAAATAATAACAAAGCAATTAACAGTAAATAATAATTTAAGGATGGTAAATAAAATGAAAAAGATTACAACTATACTACTTAGTCTAATATTAGCAACTTCTATGGTGGCATGTAGCTCTCCTTCTAGTGAAGCTCCAGCTACTTCTAGCGATACACCA
Source organism: uncultured Oscillospiraceae bacterium (assembly GCA_964369235.1). Lineage (GTDB taxonomy): Bacteria > Bacillota > Clostridia > Oscillospirales > Ruminococcaceae > CAYJEQ01. The sequence continues at coordinate 53,530 of CAYJEQ010000003.1, forward strand.
GCACCAGAGGCTAGTGCAGAAGCTAGCACAGAAGCTACAGTGACATTTGAAGATCAGCTAGGTGCACCTGGTACACTTCGTGTAGGTATGTCACCTGACTACGCTCCATTTGATTACTATGATGAGAATGGCGAACTAACTGGCTTTGATGTAGATATGGCTAATGAACTGGCTAAATACATTGGCACAGAAGAATCCCCATATCCAATTGAAATTATCCCAATGAGCTTTGATACAATTATCTCCTCTCTAAACACAGGAGTGGTTGATGTAGGTATCTCTGGTTTTACCTATGATCCAGATAGAGATGCAGCATTCTCTGAGCCTTACCTAGTTTCTCCACAGCTAATCGTTGTAACAAAAGATGGTGGCATTACTTCAGAAGCTAACCTAGCTGGTAAAACTATGGCAGCTGGCCTAGGTACAGTAGGTGCTGATGTAATTGATGAGCTTTTAGTAACATACACAGATATTAACCATGTAAACCCAGGTGAATACCCAGTAATGTTTGAAAGCCTAAAGGGTGGCGCAATCCATGCAGTTGTATGTGACGAAGCTGTAGCTAAGAACTATGTAGCTGCAAATGATACACTAATGATTCTAGATGGAGAGTATGCAGTACAGAATATGTCTGTAATCACAACAAAATCCAATACAGTACTAATGGACAAAATTAATGAAGCAGTAACAGCATTTGTTGCAAGTGATGCATACGAAGAGCTAAGAACTAAATACGGTGTATAAACTATAAATAGCCATAATAATTGCATGGGACTAGTCCCATGCAATTTGGTTGTTAATAGAATATAACTAAAATATACTATTAATAGAAAAAGAAATAAAGTTTGGGAAATTTTCCAAGAGCAAGTTTTGTGCCTTCATATTTTATGCTTTAGATATCTATAAGTAATCTGCCCAAAACATTGCAATCGTATTGAAAGGATAATTATAACAATGGAAATTATTGAAAAAATTGTTACCCCAGAATCATGGGCAGCTTTGTTTAATGGCGCATTAATCAGCTTATTAGTAGCTACCAGTACACTGGTATTTGGTACAATAATAGGTGTAGTAGGTGCAGCAGCAAAACTAAGTGATAATAAATTCTTACAGGCACTAGCGAATATCTATGTACAGTTTATAAGAGGTACACCGATGCTACTACAGATACTGTTCTTTTATCTAGCAGGGCCTACTATTTGGAAGAGTATTTTTGGGGTGATGATTACTCCTAATCCAATATTAGTTGGTATTATAGCTATGAGTATTAACTCAGGAGCTTATTCTACTGAGCTTATTAGATCTGCAGTACAGTCTATAGATAAAGGCCAGTGGGAAGCAAGTAAGGCGCTGGGTTTAAGCTATACACAGATGATGAGATTTGTAATACTACCACAGTCTTTTAAAAGAATACTACCACCATTTATTAGCGAATATGTAACACTTATTAAGGATTCCTCATTACTGTCTACTATCGGTGCAATAGAGCTTCTTAGAAGTGCACAGGTAATAGGTAGCCGTTACTATAACTACATAGTCCCACTATGTATGGCAAGTGTTATGTATCTAGTTATGACTATGATAATCACATTCTTTGCAAATAAACTAGAAAGAAAGTTGAGGGAGAGCGATGTCTAATCAACCAGTAATTAAGGTAGAAAACCTTGTTAAACAGTTTAAAAATGTAAACGCACTAGACAAAGTAAACCTAGAGCTTAACAAAGGGGATATAATGTGTATTATCGGGCCTTCTGGTAGTGGTAAGAGTACACTTATCAGATGTATCGATGGCTTAGAGATACCTAATGAAGGTAAAGTCTACCTAGATGGTGAAGCTATTGACTATCACTATAGTAAAAGTCTAGAGCAGATGAGACTGAGAATAGGTTTTGTATTTCAGCATTTTAATCTTTTTCCTCATATCTCAGTGCTAGATAATCTAACCTTAGCCCCAATACAGGTACTAGGTAAGTCTAAAGATGAAGCAGTAGCTACAGCAGAAAGACTACTAGACCGAGTAGGATTACTTGATAAAAAAGATAACTATCCTTCACAGCTTTCTGGTGGACAGAAACAGCGTGTAGCCATTGCCAGATGCTTATGTATGGAGCCCGAGTTATTCTTATTTGACGAGCCAACCAGTGCCTTAGATCCAGAGATGATAGGTGAGGTTCTAGATGTTATGCAGGAGCTAGCAGCAGATGGCACCACTATGATAGTTGTTACCCACGAAATGGGATTTGCCCGTAAAGTAGCTACTAAAGTTGTATTTATGGATAAAGGACAGGTTGTAGAGCAGGGAACACCTGATGAGATTTTTGATAATCCTAAGAGTCCTCGACTACAGGATTTCCTATCAAGGGTTCTTCGTTCATAGTTTTTTATTAAGGCATATAGGTATTTATGAATTAAGTATATTAGACGGGTATCTTATGATGCTCGTCTTTTTCTATTGGCTATATAGCAATTGTTGGGCTACTATAGAGCCTTTCTATTCAAAGATTAATATAATGGCAGTATATCTTCCAACACTATTTACAACAGCTAGACTAGTAACTCTACATATTTACTAAAGAATAAAAGACAAAAAATTTTTTAAGTATGTTTAAGGTTTGTGTTATAATATAGTCTAGAGATATAAACTGAGAGAAGGAATGGTTAACAACATGAGAATATTATTATGTGAAGATGAAAAAGAGCTTTCCAACGCTCTTCAAAAAATACTAAAGCACTACAACTATTCTGTTGATGCAGTTTACGATGGGGAAGAAGCGCTACTTTATTTAGAATCAGGAAATTATGACGCAGTTATTTTAGATATAATGATGCCAAAGGCCGATGGGCTTACAGTGCTGAAAACAGTTAGAGAAAAAGGCAATCTTATACCCATTATAATGCTTACAGCTAAATCTCAAGTAGATGACAAGGTTACAGGACTGGATTTAGGGGCAAATGATTATTTATCAAAACCTTTTGAAACAAAAGAGTTACTGGCAAGACTTCGAGCAATGACGAGAACAGTAAGTGATAGCAGTTCGTCAGTGTTAACTGTTGGTGATATTAGCCTTAACCGAAAAACCTTTGAGCTTTACACCCATAAGAATAGTTTTAAGCTGGCAAGCAAAGAGTATCAAATGATGGAGATGTTAATGATTAACAAAGGTCATATTATTCCAACAGAGCGATTTATGGAAAAAATATGGGGATATGATAGTGATGCAGAGATAAATGTGGTATGGGTGTATATATCCTACCTAAGAAAAAAACTCACACTTTTGGAATCAAGTGTAAAGATAAAGGCAACACGAAATACGGGGTATTCATTGGAGGTGTGAAATGCTTAAACAGCTACAGCAAAAATTCGTCCTACTTACTACGACAATTAGTGTAATAGTTATGCTTCTTATTGCTATTGCACTAAATATTACAAACTATGTTTCGATCATGCATAATTCTGATGAAGTATTAGAGTTACTTATGGAAGGTAGTTTAAAAATGGGTCAACCCTTTAGTAATCATGAGCGATTTCCTCGTGAGATGGCTTTTACTACAAGATATTTTGTAATAAAATCAAATGCAAGTGGTGAGTTTGATTTTATTGATACAAAAAACATTAGTTCTGTAACCACAGAAGAAGCAGTAGAATATGCTAGTTTTGTAAATGAAGATGGCAGTTTTACAGGAACAGTGGATAATTTTAGATATATTAAAGCAGAAAATCAGCTAGGATATACATATCTGTTTCTTGATATAGAAGATGATTTAATAAGTTTTGAAAGCTATCTATATTTCTCTGTATTTGTTTTAATATCTGCTATTATTACAATATTCCTTTTATCGGTTTTACTGTCTAAAAAAGCTGTAAAACCAATTGCAGATAGTTATGAAAGACAAAAAGGTTTTATAACAAATGTAAGCCACGAGTTTAAAACTCCACTAACTATAATTAAGGCAGATTGTGATGTTATTGAAATTGACAGTGGGGAAAGTGAGTGGACAGAAAGTATTAAAACACAGATTACAAGACTGGATACCCTTGTGGAAAATCTAGTATCCCTTACAAAACTAGATGAAAAAGTTCAGATAATTAAAAGTGAATTTTCCCTGTCTGATGCAATAACCGACACAGTAAATGAATTTTCTGCCTCCATGAAAAGTAATGAGCTAAACTTGGTTTTGGATGTAGTAGAGAATATTTCCTATAGTGGAGATGAGGCACTTATACGAAATATAATTTCTATATTAACAGAGAATTCAATTAAATACTCACTACCTAAAGGAGATTTAAAAATTTCCCTTAACTCAGTAGGAAATAAAAAGATTTTTTCTATAGAAAATAATTGTGAGGAAATAGAAGTAGGTAAGCATAATGATTGGTTCCAGCGATTTTATCGTGGTGACAAGTCACGAAACAGCAAAACAAAAGGCTATGGCATAGGGCTATCCATTGCGAAGACAATCTGTGATCTACATTCTGCCAAAATCTCAGCGGAGAGCAAAACAGGTAAAGAAATCCAAATAACTGTAATTTTTTAAAGTAAGCTTAAAGTTCATATTGTATAAACACCTTATAATGAATAGATTATGAGGTGATTTTTTTGCAATTAAATAATGTACAATGGGACTTCTATAAGGGATATTACAATAAGTTTACACAGGCAAAGGATAAGGTTTATGATTTGATTTCATTTAACTATAAGGATAATTTTGAGCACATAAAGGTGCGGATTAAGGCAGAAGAAAGTACCAAAACTAAGCTAGAAAACCTAGGTTTTGAGGCTACATTAGAAAGCGCAGTCATAAATCTAACAGATATAGTAGGATTTCGTATAATCTGTAGATTTTTAGAAGATGTTTATACTACTGCCAGTGTAATAGAAAATATGGAAGGTTTTCTTCATATTATAACTAAGGATTATATTAAAAACCCAAAAGAAAATGGATATCGCAGTTATCACATTATCCTAGAAACTGAGATAGAGGGTATTAATATCCCTATAGAGATACAACTGCGAACTATTTCACAGGATTCATGGGCGAGCTTAGAACATTCCATGAAGTATAAAAAGAATATATCAAACTCTAAAATGATTAAATCAGAACTAAAGCGAGTAGCTGATGAAATCGCATCAGCAGATGTATGTAAGTAGACATTAAGAGAACTTATAAATATAACTAATAATTAAATAGAATTTTTAAGTAAAATTAAGGTTAAGTTTATATAATGTAGAAAAGTAGTAACTGTATATTGGATCAGTTAGAGATGCGCTATAGTGTTAATGCTTTATATAGGGAGTTTTATTATTACACAAAAAACTAGTATAAAATTATAGATAGAAATACTATACTGAAAAAGAAATTTAAACTACTATAAAATCAAAAGGAGATTTATAAATGTAGTTGAGCAACAGGAGATTATTATGAGTAATGTAACTATTATTATACCAGCATATCAGCCTACAAATAGATTGACAACTATGGTAGAGGAGCTAAAAACAAGTGGCTTTACTAGTATAGTTGTGGTGGATGACGGAAGTGACGATAGCTGTAATGGAATTTTTAAAGAGGTCGAAAGATCAGGGTGTTTATTATTAAGGCATCAAAAGAATAAAGGTAAAGGTGAAGCGCTAAAAACAGCAATAAAATTTGCAGTTACTAAGCTAAATTTAAAGCATGGTGTTATAACAGCAGATGCAGATGGGCAACATAAAGTAAGTGATATTATTAAAGTAGCAAGAGTTTTAGAAAGTGGCACTAAATCACTGGTACTAGGTATGCGTGATTTTAGTTTTAACAAAGTGCCAATGAGAAGCTATATAGGTAATAAAGTAACTTCTAAGGTTTTTCAATCAGCTACAGGGGTAGCTTGTGAAGATACACAAACAGGACTTAGAGGAATACCCTTAAATCTAATGGACATAGCCCTTAATACCAAAGGATCTAGATATGAATATGAGTACAATTTCCTACAGGACGCAGCTGAGGAAACAGAAATATATCCTGTCAAAATTGAAACTATATATTTTGATAATAATGATCAGTCCCATTTTAGACCAATCAGAGACTCCCTATTAATATACCAGCGACCACTTAAATTTATTGCTAGTTCTTTTGTAGGGTTTTTCGTAGATATTATTTTATTTGCAATTATATCTTTTGTCATGTTATCATATTCTTTAAAAAATATAGTAATGGCAACGGTTCTAGCACGAATACTATCAGGGTTTGTTAATAACATTATAAATAAAAAAGCTGTTTTCAGATTAGAAGGTAAGACAGCTACCAGTGTAATAAAATATTTCCTTCTGTTTTTCCTAATAATGGGAGCAAGTGCAGTAGGTACAACTGGTATTAACATGGTGCTAGAAAACACAATACTATCTAAAATCATTACGGATATTACTTTGTTTTTATTTAGCTATACTATCCAGAAAAACTGGGTATTTGCAAAAAAGATGAACAAGGTACAGATATCAAAAGTATGGAGGGCCTCAGCGACTTTATTCTTTGTAGGATATATAAGCTTTACACTGCTTAATAGGTTTATTATATCCCAAAATGTAGTCTCTCTAGATGATTTATATACCACAGAGCAATCTGAGGAAAATACTCCACCTCAGTTAGAAGATGACTTAGCTAGTGATATAATACTAGATAGCACAGTAGATAATACTCAAAGCAGCCAGACAGTGAAAGAAAGTCAAGAGGACTTCGAAGAAAACACTGCTAAAACTGTAATTACAGAGCCTATTATCACCGAAACATCTTATATAGATGATACAATGGAGATTACCATAGAAACTATTAGAGAATATGATACAGATATATATATTGCTAATATCATTCTTAGTGATAGTTCTCAGCTTATGGCCGGTCTTGCTGAAAATTCCTTTGGTACCAATGTTAAGGATAAAACCTCTGTGATTTTAGAGGAAAATCAAGGGATTATTGGGATTAACGGTGACTATTATGGATTTAGAGATTACGGTTATGTAATGCGTAATGGTTACCTATACCGAAATATTCCAACAGAAGGTGGCAATGAGGACTTAGTTATATATGAGGATGGAACAATGGCAATAATAGAAGAAAGTGAAGTTTCAGCACAGGAGCTTGCTGAGAGTGGGGCAGAGCAGATATTTTCCTTTGGTCCAGGACTTATTTCCGATGGAGAGATTACCGTTGATTTAGAGAGCAAAGTGGAACGAGAAGATGAAAGCAATCCTAGAACGGCAATAGCTATGATTGAGCCAAATCATTATATCTTTATGGTAGCAGATGGTAGAACAGATGCAAGCGAGGGGTTATCCTTATATGAAATGGCAATGGTTCTTAGTGAATATGGCTGTGAAGTAGCCTATAATCTAGATGGTGGAGGCTCAGCTACAATGGTATTTATGGGAGAAGTGATAAACAATCCTACAACCAACGGTAAGAGCTTTAAAGAAAGGAGTGTGAGTGATATTGTCTATATTGGTTAACAGAAAGAATATACAGGACTTTTATATGAAAAAATGGGTATGGCCTTATGTAATAATAACATTAATTTGTATGGTCTTTTCCTATGTTTATTTACAGTTTTCCCACGGGGTAACTTCCCCATATATGACATATCTTTTTCTTTTTCCTTTAGTTTTTGGTGTGCTGGTAGGGATAATGTTTTGCTTATTTGAAAAAAGGACTACAGATTATTTTTGGTCCTCCCACCTGTATCATACAGGGCTTACAGGGATGATCTTAAGCTCAATATTAAGAGGGGTATTTGATATTGCTGGAACAGCTTCAATATACCAAACAGGTCTAATGATAGGTGGAATAGTTATGCTGCTTTGTGGTGTAGTAGGGTTTGTATTCGGTAAAATTAAGCAAATATCAAAATAATAAATCACTTTCCGTAGAAATATATATTTAGAAAGGAATAAATATAATGAAAAGAATTTTTTTAGTAACTTTAATGTTATCCATACTTATCCTAAATGGCTGCGCTCAAGAAAGCAGTGCTGTAGCTGATAACGAGGTTTCTGGTGATAGCCAGACAAATAGCTCCCAAACTTTAGCAGATTTAACTAAAGAAGATAATAGTTCACAAGTAGATACAGCACAGAATACAGCTACAGAAGTGACAGGTGAAGAAGTTTTAATAACACAAAGTGGAACATATGAGTTTACAGGTAATTATAGAAATATAACAGTAAATGTCAATAAGGATATCGACCAAGGGGCTGTTTATCTTGTATTAAATAATGTTAATATTACCAGTGACACAGGTACACCTATAAACATTATTGAAGCCGAAGATGTGGTGATTATGCTAGAGGGAGAAAACACGATTACTCAGGGGGCGATTATAACCACCGACGAAGAATTTCCATCAGCAGCACTGTATTCCAAGGCAGATACACTTATTACAGGTGAGGGAAGTCTAGTAGTAAATACACTTTATAAGGACGGAATTGACAGTAGAGACGACCTTATAATTGAAAATGCAACCATAACTGTAAATGCAGTGGAACATGGAATAGAAGGGAAAGACCTACTAGAGATTAATAATGCAACTATAAATGTCACTTCTGGCAGAGATGGAATTAGAACATCTAATGATGAGGATTTAGATAAAGGTAATTTAATAATCACCAGTGGTACTTTTGTAGTCAACGCCCAGCACGATGGAATTGCAGCAGAACAGACATTACAGATTGATGGTGGTGATTTTAACATTACATCAGGTGGTGGATTTGTAGAAGTGTTAAATGAAATCACTCGTGGGGAAGGTTCAGGAAATACTGTATTTGCAACGGATTTACTAGAAGATAGTATGCGTTCTCTAAAAGGCACAAATATCACTATAAACAGTGGTGATTTCCAGTTAAACTCCTATGAGGATACCATTCATGCTAATGGTGTGCTTACAATAAATGGAGGTGTTTTTGACATTCTTTCAGGAGATGATGCCCTTCATGCTGATACAGACCTAGTGATAAATGATGGTACAATCCTAGTAACAAACGGTTATGAAGGCATAGAAGGAGAAACGGTTACCATTAATGGTGGAGATATAAATGTAACAGTTCTAGACGACGCTGTTAATGCTAATAGTGAAGAAGGTTATATTAAGATAACAGGTGGCGCTATTTTTCTAAAATGTAGTGGCGATGGTATTGACTCCAATGGTGACTTAATCATAGAAGGTGGGGATATTGTAGTAGATGTAGACGCAGTATACTCCGGTGGAGATAGTGAGCTAGATGTAACTGGAACATATACTTTTACTGGAGGTAGTATAACTGACGAAAATGGAAATGTAGTAACTCTTAATACTATGGGCTCCGGAGGTGGAGGAGGAGCTGCTGCTGGTGGTGGAGGTATGGGTGGAATGCTTAGACCTAATACCCAGCCAGAAGGCAATCGTCCTAGATAACCATAAAAGATAATATAATTTATCTAGTATTTTTTGATTATATGTAAAATTCGGGGTATATTCTCTAGCAAGAAGCTAGGAAGTATACCCCGAATTTATTTTATATATAAATATAAGAATATTAAACTGTTTCATATGGACAGCTAGTAGAAGTTACAATAAACTCTACCTTATTAGTAAGCGCAGATAACTCCTTAGCCAGAACAGGTAGTACAGCATTTTCTGTAAAGAAGTGACCACCGTCTATTAATGCTAGTCCACTATTTAAGCTATCTACAATCTGATCATGTTTTAAATCTCCAGTAATGTAGGCATCTGCGCCTTTGCCACTAGCAAGGCCAATTAGGCTACCGCCAGAGCCACCACATACAGCTACTTTATTAACTATTTTATCGCCATTAGTTACTCTAATTATGTCAGCACCTAAGGCAGATTTCACTTTACTAGCCAGTTCTCTAGCTGTAATACTTTCAGCTAATGTACCAATAAACCCTAAAGGTATATCCACAGAATAGGATTTGTTTTCGGTTAAATAGTAGGAAGGTACTTCGTAGGGGTGGGCTGATTTTAGTGCAGATACCACCTGTGATACCAAATGGTTTTCACAAAGAATTTCTATGCGATCTTCTATTACTTCCTCAGCTGTATCTACTGCACCAATGTAGGGGATAGCGCCCTCTGTTGGGGTAAATCTTCCAGTGCCACCATAGATGGTGTAACTACAATTTTTATAGTTGCCAATTTTGCCACCACCTGATTCCCCCATGGCTTTTAGGACTTTTTCGGTGTGAGTAGTAGGAACATGAAGGGTAATAAGGGTGGAATTTATAGTTTTGCTGGTTAAAAGCGGTGTAATGTCACATAGCTTTACAGCTTCGCAAAGTGCCTTATTTACGCCATTTACAGCAACATCAAGGTTGGTGTGGGCAGAGATTACCCCTATGCCACTATTAATAAGCTGAAATGGTATACTATTACCTTTAACAGACTTAATACCATCAAAAATTACAGGATGGTGAGTGATTATAAGGTTAGCACCTATGGATTTAGCTTCGGAAATTACATTAGGAGTTACATCTAATGCCAGTAGTGCTTTGTTTACTACAGTAGTTTCATCACCAATAAGCATACCACTATTATCCCATTTTTCCTGATGGGAAAAAGGTGCGATTTTATCAATTAATTTGTATATATCTTTAATAGTCATTATAACAGCTCCTTAATATCTTTTATAATTGTTTCGTAGATTTTAATGTCTTCATCTTTGTCTACAGTATCCTTTAATCCCTCTAGTCGTTTAGAGATATTATCATATATTCTCATTAGATAGCTATCTCTATACTCAGAAGTGCTAAGGGGGATTTTCCCTATAAAGGAAAAGGTAGGGGAACAGTCCATTTTAACACCAGTGTAGCCCACCTTAAGTATGCTGTATACAAATTTCCCTTCAGCTACTGGTATTTCCTGGGTAATATCAAAACCACGACTTAATAGGCCAATACGCAGTTTATCAGCTTTGGTCATAGGTTGTAGTATAAGTGTCTTATCTGTAAAATCCCACTGGGAATTATCCAGTATACTAAGTATTAAGTCCCCACCCATACCTGCAATGGTAACACAGTCAATATCTTTATAATTAAGTCCCACTAAACCATTAGTAAGGACACAGTCCACCATATGGGTAAGATCATGGGTGCTTAGGGTAGCTTTAGCTGATTTTAAAGGCTTTTCATTTATGTCACAAGCATAACCTTTGGATATTTTGTCCATCTTAGCAAGGTAGGCAATAAGATAACCATGGTCGGTACCTATGTCAGCAAGCCTAGGCTTGTCCACCACCATATTAGCAATAGCTTGTAATCGTTTGTCTAGAATTATTTTTTTCATGGGATAACCTTTCCTCTCGGTGAGTTTATAGGGATTGTAGCAAATGTAAGATGCTAATCACTATTCAGTACTAGAATAAATTTTACACTAGATAGCCTATCTAGTCAATTTATTTTAAAAAAGGTTTATTTTTTCTTTAAAAAGTTGTATACTATATTTTAGTGATTTTATAAACAAAATTTGCAAATAGGAATATTATATATAAGGGGTGCTTAGTGTGCAGACAATCCATAAGGATATTTTAACAGATAAGAAGAAAATTCATTTTATCGGCATTGGTGGTTCAGGAATGTATCCACTGGTACAGATTTTACATGGTCAAGGTTTTGAGATTTCTGGCTCAGACATGAACACAGGAACTAATATAGAAGCAGAAATTGCTATGGGTATTACCGTTTATATGGGACATAGTAGTGATAATCTTAAAGATGCTGAACTGGTGGTATACACAGCAGCCATTAGTGAGGATAATCCAGAACTTCTTGCAGCTATGGAAAGAGGAATTCCTACAATCGAGCGTAGTATTATGTTGGGGTTAGTATCATCTTGGTTTAAAAATAGCATATGTATCTCTGGTACCCATGGGAAAACCTCTACAACTAGTATGACTACACATATTCTAATAAAAACTGGTGGAGATCCCTCAGCAGTAATAGGAGGAAAGCTACCTATTATCGGAGGTAATGGTAGATATGGTGCTAGTGATAATATGGTATGTGAAGCCTGTGAGTTTAATGATACTTTTTTAAAACTACAGCCTAATATTGCTGTAATACTAAATATCGACGAAGACCACATGGATTATTTTAAAACCATGGACAATCTAATTGCATCTTTTAATAAATTTGCATCTTTAGCTAGGGAATATGTTGTAATTAACGGTGATGATCCTAACTGCCATAAAGCAGTACAGGGGATAAAAGCCAAGGTAGTTACCTGTGGGCTTAATCCTAATAACGATTATTATGTTAAAGATATTGAGATTAAGGGACTGGGAAGCAGTTTCACCCTATGTAGTAAAGAGGGGGAGCTGTGCAGTATTAATCTTTCTGTACCAGGTATCCACAATATAACCAATTCCCTAATGGCACTAGTATCTGCTATTCTTTCAGGTACAGCTATAGATAAACTAGCTGAGGGAATAGTGGATTTTGGTGGTGCTGGTAGAAGATTTGAGCTTCTTGGTAAGGTTAATGGAATTACCATAGTAGACGACTTTGCTCACCATCCTACAGAGATTGATGTAACTATGGAAACGGCAAAAAACCTAGGTTATAAAAATGTATGGGCAGTATTTCAGCCCTATACCTATTCAAGAACAGCACTGTTACTAGAGGACTTTGTCACTGCACTATCTAAAGCAGATAGACTGGTAATGACAGAAATAGTAAGTGCAAGAGAGGAAAATATCTATAATATCCACACAAAGGATATAGCCGATAAAATCCCTAATAGTTGTTATTTTAATAGTTTTCAGGAGATTTGCGATTATGTAATGAACAATGCCAAAGAAGGGGATTTAGTAGTTACAATGGGTGGAGGAGATATCTACAAATGTGCCCAGATGATGATAAATAAAAGTAAATAGCATAAATAATTAAAGTCCCTCCCATAATAGGCTTATAAATATAGGTCTAGGGAGGGATTTTTTATTTTTAAGGAGAATATATCCACCGATTCATTAACAGAAATTACTATTATTACATTAGTCTTAATGCTACTGGATTTAGCCATAGGATATAGTTTGTATTTCTATGAAGTCGGGATTATTTTGCTAGGGTTTATCTTAATAGCTTATGTTGTAGGTATTAGACATAAACTACTAGACAAAACAGGAATTTACTACAAAATAATTAAGGAAAATAAAGGCTTTATTACATTAATAAGTGTCTATATACTAAGCGATATAATAGGGTTTATTCTTACAGGTAATTATCAAATTTTCTATGAAAAATATCGGGTGGTTATGGCTAATATTACCCTTGCTTTAGCAGTGGTTTTAATTTTAGTAGAGAATAAGAAATTTTCCTTAATAAAAAGGACATTTGTAATAGGTGCTGTTATTACATCTATATTAACTTTAATAAACTATATTCTTATAAATGTGATACCAGTACACTATCTACTAAGGCTTACCCTTAGACAGGATTACAATGTGTTTGCCATAACCATACTATTAGGCTTTGTATTTGGGTTATTTATCCCTTTTGAAGATAGTGATAGTAAAAAACTAAGCTTTATTACTCCTTTTGTTATCTCTATTATCACCATACCTGTAATGATGTTATCAGGATCAAGACGGGTATATATAATGATAATCCCTATAATGGTTATATGGTTAGTAGTGTTAATATACAGCCAAACTAAAAAAGGCAGTAAGATTTTATTTAGGCTATCAGGGGTTTTCTGCTGTACTGCTATTACTATATCTACTGCATCTCTTATTATTACAGGTTTATCAGCTTATATTGACTACCTATACTATACTCCAAATAGTGACCATAGTATTGAAGTGGTTTTATCCAGTGAAACATCATTAGAGGAACGATATAGCACCACCAAAACAGCAGATGCAATGGACAAACGGTATGGAATATGGCAGATCGCAGTAGATGAGTATAGTAGTTATACAAATATAGAGAAAATCATAGGAAAAGGCTCAGGAGAGAGTATAGAGATATATAATGAGCCAATAGATACTTTAACCACATTATATGGAAATGAAGAGGATTATGTAGGTAAGCTATCACCACATAATTTTATACTATCAGATTTATTAGATGGTGGTATAGTTAGGGTGGTTTTAGCACTGTGGTTGACTTTACTAATAGCTATTAAGGTTATCAGCTATATACTACAGGACTTTTATAGGGGACTACCTTATGCAATCATTATTGGAGCTTTATTTATAGGACTACTAATATCCTATAGATATGGGATACTATATGACAAAACTCTAATGATTATTCTAGGTATGCTCTTTGTAGAGAGTTATTATAGAGGAGGTAAAACACATGAAAACCATAACTATGATAACATCAGTACACAAACATAGTGATGTAAGGATATACCACAAAGAGGGAAAACACCTTATTAACAATAACTTTAAGGTAAATATTATATCCCCTAGTTTTTCTGGTAGGGATAAAAATGGTATTAGATTTATTAAGATGCAGTTACCTAAAAACAGAATACTGAGAATAATATCATCTAACCCAGTAGCCTATAAGAAAGCTATAAGGGTAGAAAGTGACATCTATCATATTCATGACCCAGAACTACTACCAATGGCAGTAGCCCTAAGTAAAAAAGGACATAGGGTAGTTTATGATGCCCATGAGGATTTACCCAAGCAGATATTATCAAAGCAGTGGATACCCAGTATTCTTCGCAGTCCGATAGGGAAGCTATCAGAGAATTATCTTGATTATGCTACCCAGAAGCTATCAGCAGTGGTAACTGCAACCCCTATAATTAAAGAAAACTTTAAAAAAGCTATAGTCCTAGCAAACTATCCTGTTATAAGTGAGTGTTCTAAGGGGAAGGATTATTTTACTAGAGGGAATAATCTTTGTTATGTAGGAGGGATTAGTGCAAATCGTGGAATTACCCAAATGATTAAATCAACCATAGCTACAGACACACATCTATTACTTGCTGGGAGTATCTGGGACAAACAATCTCAAATAGAGATAAACAAAGGTTTAAAGTCAAATAACATAAGTTACTATGGTTATCTTAGCAGAAATGAAACCTATAAGCTCTTAAATAAATCTAAGATTGGACTACTATTACTGCAACCAACTACAGCTTATAAAGAGTCCATTCCTATAAAATTGTTCGAATATATGTTAGCTGGACTACCAGTAATAGCCTCGGATTTTACCTGCTGGCGAGAGTTAATAGGAGATAGGTGCTGTATATATGTAAACCCAAATAACACTAAGGAAATAGTAAAATCAATAAACTATCTACTAAATAACCCAAAAGAAGCGAAGTTAATGGGGGAAGCTGGACGACAACAGGTAATGAGAAGATTTAACTTTGCTACGGAGGGGGATAGACTTATAAGACTATATCAAACGATTGGAGGGGATAGGAATTAATATACTTATAATTAATCAGTATAGTGGCTCTCCTAAACATGGTATGGAGTATAGAAATTATTCCCTAGGAAATCAGTGGATAAAAAAAGGCCATAAAGTAGTTATCTTAACAGGTAGCTATAGTCATCTCAGAGGGATAAACCATAATGTAAATAAACCCATAACCTATAGAAAAATACAAGGGATAAATCACTGTATAGTTAAAAATTCACACTATAATGGCAATGATATAGATAGATATAGAAATATCGGTGAATTTTTACTAGGAGGGATGATAGTAGCAAAGGATTTAGTTAGAAGGTTTTCTCCTGATGTGG
This sequence comes from uncultured Oscillospiraceae bacterium, assembly GCA_964369235.1. GTDB lineage: Bacteria > Bacillota > Clostridia > Oscillospirales > Ruminococcaceae > CAYJEQ01. The sequence continues at coordinate 69,258 of CAYJEQ010000003.1, forward strand.
TTATATGTTCCTCTACCCATCCCTTTGATTTAATAGTGGGCAGATATGTTAAGTATCTGTGTAGATGCAAACTAGTTTATGAAGTTCATGATATGCTGTCATTAGGTATGGAGGAGATACATCATTATAATAAATCTCACCCTTTAATTAATTTAATAAAAATGGCAGAATACTATGGATTTACAGGTAGTGATTTAACAGTGTCCATTCTACCTAGATTATCATTATATCTTAAAGAAAATAAAATAAGGACTAATAGGTATGTAGTAATACCCAATGGCATAGAGATAGAAGAACAAGGGGAGATAGATTATAAACCCTTAGAAACCCTAGAGGGGATATATAAAAGCTATCCTAAGGTTATTAGTTACTGTGGAGGCTTTGCCAAAGGAAATGCTATGGAGGATATTATCACAGTGGCAAAGTTAATGCCACAAATAGGTTTTCTTTTAGTAGGTGAGGGTGTGGAGAAACAAAAGCTAATAGCTCATAAAGAAAGACTAAAGCTTAATAATCTGTTTTTTCTAGATAGGACTAATAAAAAAACAGCAAAAGAAATAATGAAAAAATCCACAGGACTATATTTAGGCACAGCTGACTTAAGGCTATATAGATATGGTGTTGCCATGAATAAAATATATGATTATATGGATAGTGGTAGACCTATTATATTTGCAACTAATTATCATGAAAATCCTATAGGTAGGTCAGGATGTGGTTTTATTGTGTCCTGTAATAATGAAAAGCAGGTTATGGAGGCGATAAGTAGAATAGCAGAGCTAGAGGAAGATAAGCTTTGTGAGATAGGTAATAGAGGTAAAATTTATGTAAATAGTCATTATAACTATAAAGATATAGCCAGTAGATATATTAAGATATTGGAGGAACTATGAGAATTAGAGAAGAATATCTAGAATTTGCAAGACCTTATGAAAGTAAAAATCAAGAAAAATATCTATTAGAGGCAGTAAGAGGTGGCTGGTTATCCACAGGTAGATATACGGAAAAGCTAGAAGAAGAAATAAAAAATCTAACACTAACCAGCTATAGCCTAGGGGTCAACTCCTGTACGTCAGGACTACACCTTGCATGTGTGGCATTAGGCATAGGTAGAGGGGATCAGGTCATAGTAAGTTCTATGACCTTTTGTTCTACAGTGAATGTGGTGGAGCATACAGGGGCAGAGGTGGTTTTTTGTGATATTGATTATGATACAGGGGTAATGGACTGTGATGTACTAGAGGGACTTATTACACCCAAAACCAAGGCAATTATTGCTGTGCATTACAGTGGGAACTGCTGTAATATGGATAGAATAAAAGATATAAGCAGAAGATATAATCTTAAGATTATCGAGGACTGTGCCCATAGTTTAGGCAGTTATTATAAAAATAACCATACAGGGGCTATTGGTGATGTAGGTGTTTTTAGTTTTTATGCTACAAAGAATATATCCACAGGTGAGGGTGGTATGATCGTAAGTAATGATGAAACACTACACAGTAAAATGAGAATACTAAGTCTACATGGCATGGATAAAAACGCCTACAAAAGATACAGTGAAAATGCAAACTGGAAGTATGATGTGATAGCTTTAGGGTATAAATATAATATGAGTGATATAGTGGCGTCTTTAGGCTTGGGTCAGCTAGAGGAATTTGACTATATACAGGCTAAAAGAAATAAGATAGCTACCAGTTATCTTAAAGAACTTAGCTATATAGAGGGGATTACGCCACTAGATGTTACAGCTAATACTATACACAGTCACCATCTACAGGTTATCAAGGTAGATAAAGACATACGGGATAGGGTAATATCGGTAATGAAAACTAGATATAAAATAGGTACTAGTGTTCATTTTACACCAGTAAATCAGTTTAGCTATTATAAAGGAAAAGGAAATGAAACTCCAGTTGCAGATAGATTTGCTAGGGAGATAATCTCACTGCCAATCTACCCAAGTATGGAGCTAGAGGATGTGTACTATGTTGCTGATGCCCTTAAAGAAACTACCCACTGCTTTACAAGGAGAGGAAACAAGAAAATGCTACCAACAGTTACAGGGTAAAGCTAATTACTTAATATGTAAGAGAATTATGGATATAATAATCTCTATAGCACTGCTATTACCTACCATTGTTATTGGATTAATAGTTGCTATAGCTATAAAGCTAGAAGATGGTGGTAAAATAATCTTTACCCAGAAAAGGGTGGGGCAGTATAGTAGATTATTTAGTATATATAAATTTCGCAGTATGACCGAGAAAGAGAGAGATTATATCTGTAAAGATGGTAGTGAGATAACCAAAGTAGGAAGATTTATAAGAAAATATCATATAGACGAGCTACCACAGATAATAAATGTTTTAATAGGGGATATGTCCATAGTAGGATCACGGCCTGAACTACCCTCATATGTAAAAACCTATAATAATAAAGAGTTATCACTATTTCTTTTGCCAGTGGGGATTATCTCAAATGCAAGTCTACACTTTAAAAATGAAGATCAAATACTTTGGGGAAGTACTGATAAATCCTTATATAATAAGATTTTAAAAGAAAAACTGCTAATGGATTTAGAGTATATTAGTAGTATTTCTTTTAAAACAGATATAAATATTATAGTAAAAACGATTTTGGAAATAATTTTTTTACATTCAAATAGACATTAAATGTCTTGTAAAATTATCTAACTTGGTGTATAATGTACTTTAGCATTACTGTGGCATATTTTATTTTAAAGGATAATTATATATTAATTAAAACTAGTTAAGGTCGTAGCATTTATAAGTATATATCTTTACAAGTAGTTATAATATAGTAAAAGATAGCTACTGACTAAGCGAGAAAGGAATGGTTGTAATTATGATTAAGTTAGAAAATCATATGGGTGTAATAGAAATTTCAGAGGAGTATTTTGCTAATCTAGTTGGACACTCTGCATCAGAGTGCTTTGGTGTTGCAGGGATGGTTGCTACCACTGCTTCACAGGGTATTCGTTCTGTAGTTGGTTCTCAGGAGGTTAAAGACAAAGGTGTTAAGGTTAAGGTTATTAATGGTAGACTTATAATCGATTTACACATTGTTGTAACCTATGGAGTTAATATATCTGCTATTGTAAAGAGCATAGTAAACAAGGTGCATTACACCGTTGAAGAAGCAACAGGATTAGAAGTTGCTAAGGTTAATGTATATGTTGATGGTATGCGTTCTGAATAGTATTTTATTATAATATTTTCTCAGAGAGAGAACACCTAGAAAAGGTGAGATTTAAGGAGTGTTTTAATTTTGATTACTGGTAATATTTTAAGAGATGCATTTATATCTGCGGCAAATAATCTAGCTAATTGTCGTCATGAAGTAGACGCACTTAATGTGTTTCCTGTGCCAGATGGTGATACAGGAACTAATATGTCAATGACCTTAGGTGCAGCTAAAAGAGAGCTGGAAATGATAGAAGATAATGCGCCTGTATCACAGGTAGCACAAACAGCAGCTTCTGCACTATTAAGAGGTGCTAGAGGTAATTCTGGTGTTATTACATCTCTATTATTTAGAGGTTTTGCTAAGGGTCTTAGTGGAAAAACCACAGCAACAGCAGCTGATATGGCTAATGCACTTACAATTGGTGTAGAAGCAGCTTATAAAGCTGTAATGAAACCTACAGAGGGTACTATTCTTACAGTATCTCGTGTGGCAGGAGAGAAGGCTAATGAGCTTATAACTGATGATATGACTGTAGCACAACTATGGGCAATTGCTATAGAAGGTGGTAACAAAGCACTAGCAGAAACTCCAGAAATGCTTCCTGTGCTTAAAAAAGCTGGTGTAGTAGATGCTGGGGGTAAAGGCTTTATAGTTATCGCCCAGGGTATGCAGTCTGTATTTGAAGGCAATGGAATTATTCAAGGTAAAGATACTGATAAAGAAGCAGCAGTTACAGTAAATAACGATGCATTTATACAATCAGAAGAAGATATAACATTTACATACTGTACGGAGTTTATCGTACTAAAGAGAGATGTAGATGTACAGCACCTTACACTGCGTGCATACCTAGAATCTATAGGGGATAGTGTAGTGGTAGTAGATGATGAAGAAATCATCAAATGCCATGTTCATACAGATAATCCAGGTGCAGCAATGGAAGAAGCCCTAAAACTTGGTATGCTGACAAAAATTAAAATTGATAATATGCGTGAACAGTTTGCAGGTAAGAAGAAAGCGCCAACTACTTCTTCAGAATTTGAGTTATTCCCTTATGCAGCTGTGGACGAGGATATAGATTATGGTTTTGTGGCTGTTTGTGCAGGTAATGGTCTAAAGGAGCTTTTCACCGATTTAGGTGTAAATAATGTTGTAAGTGGTGGACAGACAATGAATCCTTCTACTGATGACATCTTAAAGGCTGTTCATGCTACCCCAGCTAAAACTGTTTTTGTACTACCTAATAATAAGAATATTATTATGGCAGCAGAACAGGCGATTAAACTAGCTGATAGAAAAATTATTGTAATGCCTACAACAACGATACCACAAGGGATCTCTGCAATGTTAGCCTTTGATCCTAGTGTTGAGCCAAAGGAAAACGCTATAGCTATGCACAAAGCATATGAGCGTGTAGGAACAGGTCTAGTTACCTTTGCTGCAAGAGATAGTAATTTTGATGGACATAAGATTAAAAAAGGTGAGCTACTTGCCTTAGAAGGATCTAAATTACAGTTTACAGATACTGATTTAGAAAAGACAGTAGTTAAACTTACAAAAAACATAACAAAAAGAGATACTTACCGTGAGGGTTGCTTTGTAACACTTATCCATGGTAAGGATATAGAGCCAAATTTAGCAGAAAAAATATACGAAGCTGTAAGAGCTAAGCTTCATGAAGATATTGAAGTTGTACTTGTTGACGGTGGTCAGCCAGTGTACTACTTTATGATTTCTGTAGAATAATATATAAAATACTTCTGTATAGAAATAGCTGTTAATAGCTACATCTTTACAGAAGTATTTTTTATTTATTAGCTCTGTATCAATACTGAGGTAAAATTCTGTAGGGTGATTTTCTATTTAACTTAAATATCCCATATTATTAAAACAATCTAAATTCTAATGGGAATTACCATGCCGTTAACACCTCGATTATTATAATCGAAAATATATGTTACATCTTCGCCACCTGTGATTATTGGGTGGGAGAATTTTTCTGCTGTGATGTTTCGTATTACAGCTTTAGGCTCACAGTTTATATACTGTGGTAGATGTTTTTCTATAAATGCCTGATCCTTTAAAAGATTTAGCAGACTATCTCTAGTAAAGCTTTTGCTTTCACTAACAAAGCTAGGCAGTTTATTAGGTGGATTATGACAAAGCATATCATATCTGCATAATTCTTCTAAATCACCTAGTATCTGAAGCTCCATATCCTTAGCAAAGTTATAGAGAATCTCATACCTTCCTAATTGGCTTACAGGGGATAGATGGTACTCTTTCCTGTGATAATAACTACCTAAATTTTGATAAAAGTCAAATGCATTATCAAAATCCCCCTCTAAACCCTTAATCATAGTACCATACCTACCACTATTATAATAATGGTCTACCATGTCTTCTACTTCTTTTAATCTAAGGGCATCATTAAAGGATAGGCTATCAGTATACAGCACCTCAAAAGGAGCATAATCTCTGCTGACAATTCCATAATCTTTATAATCCATCATTAAATCTGAACCACTAAGAAGTTTTAAGAAACCTAATTGTAGCTGATGGGGTTTGTGACTATAAACATCATTAAAGGATTTTCTAAAGCTATCATAATCTTCTAAAGGTAGCCCAGCAATTAAATCTAAATGTAGATGCACATTCCCATAGGAGTGGATTTTATCCACTGCCTGAAAAAGACGAATATTATCACTAGGACGGTTAATTGCTTTTAATGTATGGGGATTAGTGGACTGTACGCCTATTTCAAACTGCACCATTCCTTTAGGTAAAGTTGAAATAAGCTCTATAGCACTATCTTTTAGTAAATCAGCAGAAATCTCAAAGTGGAAATTAGTATGCCCATTATATGTTTCCTTTAAAAAAATCAAAACTTCCTGAAAGAACTTATTATTTGCATTAAAGGTTCTATCTACAAACTTAACCTGATTAACTTTTTTATCTATAAAGAGGGATAATTCTTCTTTAACACGATTTATAGATTTAATCCTTACGCCTTTACCAGCAGAGGATAGACAATAGGAACAACTAAAGGGGCAACCTCTTGAGCTTTCATAATAAAGTATACGATTGTCCAGTTCTTTAGAGGATAAATCATAAGGAAAGGGTAGGGTGTCAAGATTTTCTACAACAACACCATCTATAATTTTTTCCTTTGGTGCATCGCCTTCTAGTATATCCTCTATTAATAATGGCAGTGTTATTTCGCCCTCACCACTTATAAGATAGTCGTAGCTAAACTGTGGATAGGGGCTAAAGGATACCTGTGGCCCTCCAATAATAATAATTGTTTCAGGAGATATAAGCTTAATATTATTACACAGCATCTCTATATAATCACCATTCCAAATATAAGCAGATAAGGCAACTATGTTGTAATTTCCTGATATAATCTCTCTAAGTATTAGTTCCACACTATTATTTATTGTAAATTCCTTTACATGAGTTTCTAAGCCATTAATTTTATTTACTTTATGGTAAAGGTATCTTATAGCTAAATTAGTATGGCTAAATTTAGCATTGATACCACATAGTAATAATTTCATATATAATCATCCTTTTTCCAATTTAATTTTTGTAGGCTATGAAAAACCGTTAATATACAATTTAATCTATATAAATAAGAATACCCTTTATTATAGCATAAATTTTATAATCAAGGTAGCCTTAGGGGACTTTATATATTTTCATTCAGTAGACATATAGCATTGTGATTTTAGCCAATTATTGTACAAAGTTTATTATATCATAGGATAAGATTTGAGAAAACCATTGTACTTTTGTAATATATGTGTTAAACTTACAGTAAAATTATAGCAAAATACCAATAGACTTTTGAGGTGAATTACAATGAGTGAAAACTATAATAGACCATTTTCTAACGAGAGAAACTTAACTATGCTAATGGATTTTTATGAATTGTCTATGGCAAATGGATACTTAAAGGAAGGCTATCAAGATGTAGAAGTAGTTTTTGATATGTTCTTTAGAAGGGTGCCAGATAAAGGCGGATTTGCCATATTTGCAGGACTTCAGCAGCTTATTACCTATCTAAATGAACTGAGCTTTAATGAACTAGATCTGGAGTTTATGCAAAAGGAGTATGGCTTTGGCGATGAGTTTATTGATTATCTAAGAGATTTTCAGTTTACCTGTGATGTTTGGGCTGTAAAAGAAGGTACTCCTATATTTCCTCATGAACCTATAGTAATTATAAAAGGCCCAGCAATGCAAGCGCAGCTTATTGAAACAATGCTTCTGCTTACAATAAACCACCAAACTATGATTGCTACTAAAACTAATCGTATAGTTAGAGCAGCTGAGGGGCGTAGCGTTAGTGAATACGGTTCTCGTCGTGCCCATGGATATGATGCAGCGCTACTTGGAGCAAGAGCGGCATATATTGGAGGGGCTTCCTCTACTTCCTGTACAATGGCACATCAAGTTTATGGTGTTCCAGCAGGAGGAACAATGGCACATAGCTGGGTACAATTATTTGAAAATGAATATGAAGCCTTTAAATCCTATGCTGCTAACTACCCAGATAACTGTGTATTACTGGTGGATACATATAATGTTTTAAATTCAGGAGTTCCTAATGCTATTAAGGTTTTTGACGAGATTGTAGTACCTACAGGTAATCGCCCACAAGCTATAAGAATAGACAGTGGTGACCTTGCATACCTATCAAAAAAGGCAAGAAATCTTCTTGATGATGCAGGCTACAGTGATGTTAAGATTATTGCTTCTAATGCTTTAGATGAATATATTATAAGAGATTTATTAATTCAAAATGCAGCTATTGATGTTTTTGGAGTAGGTGAAAACCTTATTACTAGTAAATCAGAGCCAGTATTTGGTGGAGTATATAAGCTAGCAGCAGTAGAGAGAAATGGTGTAATCACCCCTAAGATTAAAGTAAGTGAAACTATCGAAAAGGTAACAAATCCTCACTTTAAAATGCTGTATAGATTTTACGATAAAACTAGTGGTAAGGCTCTAGCTGATTACATCACTATCCATGATGAGGTAGTTGATGACAGTGGCGAGTTAGAGATATTTGATCCTAAAGCACCTTGGAAGAGAAAAAACCTTGATAATTTTGTAGCTGTACCACTTTTAGTTAAGATTTTTGACAGAGGTGTACAGGTTTATGATAAGCCTAAGTTAGAGGATATTAGAGCATATTCAGCTGCTGAGATTGATAAGCTATGGGCTGAGGTTAAGAGATTTGAGTATCCTCATAAATACTATGTAGATTTATCCCAAAGATTATTTGACTTAAAGCAAAGTATGCTAAATAATATTAGAGTGGAGGGGTAGTGTGTTATACATAGCCATTGCCATAACCTTTACAGCCTTAATTGGTGCTGTATTTTTTGATGTGTTTTTAGGATATCCTTTATTTCTAAGCTATGTTGTGTTTGCCATACTATCGGCAAAAAGAGGGTTTAAACTATCCCAAATATCCAAAATGTCATGGGGCGGTATAAAAAAAGCCTTAATTGTAGTACCTACTTTTCTTATGATTGGTATGCTTACAGCTTCTTGGCTACAATCAGGAACTATCCCTGCACTGGTAGTTTTAGGAATGGAGTTTATTACTCCTGAGATATTTGTAGTAAGTAGCTTTTGGCTGTGTGCAGTTATGTCCATGCTTTTAGGATCTTCCTTTGGCTCAACAAGTACTATGGGGATTGTCCTTATTACCATAGCTCGAACTAGTGGTATTGATATTAATCTAGTAGCTGGTGCAATTATATGTGGTGTATATGTAGGGGATAGATCCTCGCCAATGTCCACCTGTGTTGCACTTACATCCACAGTAAGTAAAAGCAGTTTCTACCCCTCAGTAAAAAAATCTATTAAATCCTCTATAATACCCTTTATAATTTCCTCTATATTATTTTATATAAGCAGTATGAATTATAATATTCAGTGGGATGGGCTTACCATTGCCCAGCAGATACAAGAGGAATTTACTGTGGGATTAGTGCCAATTATTCCTGCACTGATTATTATAACCATGTGCTTACTAAAGATTAATATGAAGGTATGTATCCTTGTTAGCTCACTATCGGCAGCAGCAATATCTATCTTAGTGCAAGGTGCTATGCCTACGGAGGTATTAAATACATTTGTATTTGGATTTAATCTACCAGAAACCTCTGCTATTAAGGATTTAATATCCGGTGGTGGTATTATGAGTATGTTTAGTGCAGCAGTAGTTGTTCTTGTTTCCTGCTGTATAGCTGGAGTTTTTGAAGGAAGTAAATTCATCTCAGAAATTAAAGGGCAGTATAAGGTATTAAGTCCAGCTAATAGATTTCTTAAAACTATCTATTATTCACTAGCAACCTCAACGATATTCTGTAATCAAACTGCAACCATCATTATGACCGATGAAATGGTTAAATCTGACTATGAGAAAGACAAAACTCTAAAAACTAATCTTTTCCTAGACCTGATTACAGCTGCAGCAACACTGCCTACAATGATACCTTGGAATGTAGCTATATATGTGCCTATACAGGTGCTAGGGGTAACTGGTGTAGGTTATATGCAGTTTTTATACTACATATTTGCTCTTAATATAGTAAGATATCTTCATCTACTTATTAAAGGGAAAAAGAAATCATAAAACCATATAAATAATCATAATAATAAAAACAGTGAAGCTTTAATATGCTTTGCTGTTTTTTTCTTTATTAGAGTAATTTTTATTAAGATTAATGGAAGTTTGTGAAAGGATGGTTATATTTATGAAGTTTTTTATACTTGGGAGAAAAGGTTTTTTATTTGGTTTGTTACTATATATTATGACTATAGTAGCAGTTGTGGGGTTTGGCACTGTTAATGTTTCTCAGGTTAGTAGCAGTCAGGTTAAAGAACTGCCAATTTACAGTGTGGCAAGGGAGGATAACGCCGTATCTATGGGAATTAACTGTGCATGGGGCGATGAGGATATTATAGCGATGCTGGATATACTTGATGCACATGATGTTAAGGCTACATTTTTTTTAGTGGGAGAATGGGCAGAAAAATACCCAGAGAAAGTTATGGAAATCTATAAAAGAGGTCATGAAATAGGCACCCACTCCCAAAGTCACCCAGACATGGCAACACTAAGTAAAGAAGAAATTATCACTGAGCTCGACAGTTCAGCTAAAGCAGTAGAAGCAGTAACTGGTAAAACACCAATACTATTTAGACCGCCATCTGGGTCATATAATAATCTTTTAATTAGTACTGCAAGGGAGAAAGGCTACTATACCATACAGTGGAATAGAGATAGCCTTGACTGGATGGATAAAACAGCAGAGGAAATAGTGGGATTATGTACTAATGAACTCCAAAGTGGGGATATTATGCTACTACATGCTGGTGCAAAAAATACTTTAGAAGCCTTGCCTTTATTACTTGAAAAAACAAAGGAAAAAGGTTATAATATACTGGCTGTTGGTGAACTTATATTTTTAGGTGAATATTCCTTAGATCATGAGGGAAGACAGCATAGTAAATAAAATATAGAATAATAAAATGGGATTATCTAGAGAAAGGCAAGGACTTTTATGTATAGTTTTGATAATATAGCTAATAGAGTAGGTACAGAATCTCGTAAATGGAGTGTTATTCCAGAGGATGTTAACAGAGAAAATCTTCATGCTATGTGGGTAGCTGATATGGAATTTAAGACTCCTGATTTTGTTATGGAAGAGATTAAAACAAGGATGGAGCATCCTGTATTAGGTTATTTTGAATTAGGTGAGGATTTTTATAATCCTATTAAGCACTGGCATAAAAGCAGATATAAAGTATCTAATATTGAAAACCACAATATTAGCTATCAAAACACTGTACTAGGTGGATATAGCTGTGCACAGTACACTCTAACCGAAGAAGGGGAGAGTATGTTAGTTAACACCCCTTGTTATGTGGGCTTTATTAATCAGAGTTATAATAAAGGGAGAGCCTTATTAGATAGCCCTTTAATCAGAGATGAACAGGGCAAATTTATCTTTGATTATAATGATATGGAAGAAAAAATCATAAGTAATAATATTAAATTAGCTATACTTTGTAGTCCACATAATCCAACAGGTAGAGTATGGACTAGAGAGGAGCTAGAGAGATATGTGTCAATCTGTGAAAAACACAATGTGAAAATTATATCCGATGAAATTTGGGCTGATTTTATACTTGAAGGTGAGCATATTCCTACTCATACTATTAGTCCATACGCCAAAGAAAATACCATCAGTTTATATTCCTGTACTAAAACCTTTAATATTTCTGCACTGCTTACTTCATACACTGTTATTTATAATAAAGAGCTAATGGAAGCCTATGAAAAAACAGCACAGCTGACCCATTATAATGATCCTAACACTCTTTCTATAGTAGCACAAAAAGGTGGATACCTAAATGGTGCAGATTGGGTAGATGAGATGTGCCAGTATATAAAGGGAAATCTTCAGTATGCAGTATCCTTTGTAAAGCAGCACCTACCTAAGGTTAAGGTGGCAATGCCAGAAGGTACATATCTACTATGGCTAGATTTTAAGGATATGGGACTTACCTGTGATGAAGTTTGTAGTAAACTTCACGCTAAAGGGCTAATGCCTGACAACGGCAGAAAGTACTGGGCATATACCAGTGTAAGACTTAATCTATCTACTTCAAAAGCTAAGGTAGAGGAAGCTATGGCTGTGCTAAAAGAAGTTTTTGCAGATTAATAATAAAAAATATAAAAAAACTATTGCATTTACAGAATATTAGTGATATAATATTTCAGATAACGCACGGAGTGGCGTAGCAAAAGTTGCTACAAGCTGATCTTTCCAGTGTCCTATATATAAATTCTATAACTTAACATTATATAGTGATGAAAGAGAGTTTACCACCCGGAGGTTAAACAAAAGGAGGAAATAACAATGGGCGTAGTATCAATGAAACAACTATTAGAAGCAGGTGTACACTTCGGTCACCAGACAAGAAGATGGAACCCAAAAATGGCTGAGTATATCTTTACTGAGAGAAATGGTATCTATATCATAGACCTACAGAAAACAGTAAAGAAACTAGAAGAGGCTTACATGTTCATTAGAGATGTATCCGCTAACGGCGATACAGTTCTATTTGTAGGTACTAAGAAGCAGGCTAGTGATTCCGTAAGAGAAGAAGCAGAGCGTGCAGGTGTACACTTTGTTAACGCTAGATGGCTTGGCGGTATGATGACAAACTTCAAAACAATTCGTAGAAGAATTGAAAGACTTGCACAGCTAAGAAAAATGCAAGAAGATGGTACATTTGACCGTCTACCAAAGAAGGAAGTTATCAAGCTTGAGCTAGAAATCGAAAAGCTAGAAAAATTCCTTGGTGGTATCAAGAACATGAATAAGCTACCAGGTGCTCTATTCGTAGTTGACCCAAGAAAAGAAAAAATCGCTGTTGCAGAAGCTCACAACCTAGGTATCCCAGTAGTAGCTATCGTTGACACAAACTGTGATCCAGACGAAGTTGACTATGTAATCCCAGGTAATGACGATGCTATTCGTGCTGTTAAGCTAATTGCACACGCTATCGCTGACGCTATCATCGAAGGTAGACAGGGCGAAGAAGTTGCAGAAGTAGAAGCAACAGAAGAAGTTACAGCTGAGTAATTTATGTTTATTCGATGTCCGAACATAGGCTAATAGCTGTTCGGACATCTTTTGTATGAAATATTATTTATTTAATTAAGTGGAGGAAATTTAAAATGGCTTTTACTGCTAAAGATGTACAGACTCTAAGAACAACTACAGGTTGTGGTATGATGGATTGTAAAAAGGCACTAACAGAAGCTGAAGGTAACATGGACAAAGCTGTTGAGATTCTTCGTGAGAAGGGCCTAGCTGCTGCTGCTAAGAAGGCATCCAGAGTAGCTGCTGATGGTATCGTTTGTGCTAAGTACAACGAAACAAGCAAAATCGGTGTTGTTATCGAAATCAACTCCGAAACAGACTTCGTAGCTAAGAATGCAGATTTCGTTGCTTTCTCCGAGCTATGTGCTGATGTTGTTATCGACCAGAACCCAGCTGATGTTGACGCTCTACTAGCTTGCACAGTTGACGGTGTAACAATCGAAGAAATGCTAAGAGAAAAAATCCTAGTTATCGGCGAAAACCTAAAGATCAGAAGATTCGCTAGAGCAGAAGGTGCTATCGCAACTTATGTTCACGGTGGTGGTAAGATTGGTGTTATGGTTCAGTTTACAGATAACGCTGCTGGTACAGACTTTGCTGCTTGTGGTAGAGATGTTGCTATGCAGATCGCTGCTATCAACCCAGCTTTCCTAGCTATCGCTGATGTATCTGCTGATGTTGTTGAGAAGGAAAAAGAAATCCTAACAGCTCAGATCGCTAACGATGAGAAGCTTAAGAACAAGCCAGCTCAGGTTATCGAAAAGATGGTTGAAGGTAGAGTTAACAAGTACTACAAAGAAAACTGCCTAAACGAGCAGGAGTTCGTTAAGGATAACAAGGTAACAGTAGCTCAGTATGTTGCTAACACACTAGGTAAAGATGTTGCTATCCAGTGCTTCGTAAGATTTGAAAAGGGTGAAGGTATCGAGAAGAAAGAAGATAACTTTGCTGACGAAGTTGCTAAAATGGCTGGTAAATAATAATTTATCTTATATAAGGAGAAAGCTTAGGCTTTCTCCTTTTTTTTAATCTTAACTATTGACTATTAAACAGTAGTGTGGTATTCTGTAATCAAGATACTGTTTATTAATTAGTAGTTAAGGCTAGAAAAGAAATATAGTTTGAAACAATGTTTCAAACTAGGTTTTGTGCTTTTCGGTCATTATAACACCGGAAATTTTCTCATAAAAAATCATGGGAAAATCACACAAAACTTAAGGAAAGGAATGAACTTTATTATGACTCGAAAAACTTTTATAAGAAAGCTAAAGTCAAAACTATGGTTAAAACTCTCAAGAAGTGAGATTAATGAAATCACTAGGGAGTATAATAGCTATTTTGACAGTGCCGAGGATATTAATGAGGCTATTGCCAGTTGTGGAGATATAGATTTGATTGTGGAGGAGCGACTAAGCCCTAATCCTAACATAAACTATATACCAATAAAAACAGCTATAATGATAATTATAGCCTTTCATGGTTTTTTCTATTTTAATGTGTATTTTGATGCTCCACTTAATCCTCTAGTATTTTGGCTTAGCATAATAGTCAACCTTATATTAGTAGGTAAGGACAGTTTAATTAATTGTAAAATAGTATCCCCAGCACAGAAAAAATTATATAAAAACCTAGCTATAGGATTATCATTCTACTGGATTTTTCTTATAGGACTTAATATAATTAATTTTAATATAGCTTTCAATTATATTCAGTCACAGGAATATTTAGATGCTTTAGAATATATTAAAACTCATGGGATATACTCCCCCCATGAAGATGTAATAAAGGTTATTGATAGTTTGTTTCTAGCACAAAACTCTACCTTAGTTATATGGGTAATACTTGGTTTTTTCACATTTAGATTAGGTATAAAAACACTTCCATTTATGATAGCTAATATTTTTGTAGGTAATGCCACTATGGCGGTTCTAACTGTACTAGGAAATTTAGACTTTAGCTTTTATGATGAATCACAGTTTATTAAAATTATGATAAATAATTTACTAATAGAAAGTTTAGTCTTTCTTATTATAGGTTTATTTTTCTATTTAGGTAGTATTGGTTTATTTAAGCCTATAGGGGGTATTTTCAAATCCTTATGCTACAAATTAAATAGGAGGGTAAGAAAATGGTAACACAGCTTAAAAAAGGTGTACTGGAATATTGTGTGCTACTTATTATATCCTCACAGGAGCTATATGGCTACGAAATAATGAAAAGGGTAGGGGAGGTATTCCCAGAAACCAGCGAACAAACAGTATATACCATACTTAGAAGACTACTTAAAGATGGCTATACCCACTGTTATTCTAAAGGTGTATCATCAGGCCCCCCAAGAAAGTATTATCAGCTTACTCCTTTAGGTAAAGAACATTTTGAAAAATCCAATGAGGACTGGCAGTGGATAGTAGCATCAGTAGAAAGACTGAAAAATATTATCTAATAAAAACACTTT
>CAYJEQ010000004.1:0-19150 GCA_964369235.1 uncultured Oscillospiraceae bacterium
ACAGCACGAGCAATAAGAGTTTTACCAGTACCTGGAGGACCCATTAGTAGAACACCCTTAGGGATTCTAGCACCTAGTGCACTAAATTTCTGTGGGTGCTTTAGAAATTCAACGATTTCTTCTAATTCGCCTTTTTCCTCATCAGCACCAGCAACATCTTTAAATGTTACCTTACGGCTTTCGTCAGGTGTTCTAGGTTTAGCTTTGCTAAAGCCCATAACATTGCCACCGCCACCACGGGTTTGTTTTATCATCATGTACCAAAGAACAGCAAGTCCTCCGAAAATTAACAGAGAAGGCACTACGCTTACCCACCATGGAATTTGTGCAATAGGTAGATAGTCATAGGTCATCTTGTGACTAGGATTTGACTCGTTGTACTCTGCAATAAGTGGCTCAACATCTAGCATGAATAAGCCCTGATTAGGTACGGTGTATTCGATGTTTTCAGTAGTTCCATCAGCCTTTATTACTGTTAGAGTAAGAAGGCTAGTACTTTGATCTAGTGTGAAATCTCTAACCTTATTATCTTCAAAATATCCGATAATTGTAGAGTATTTTTCACTAGGAATCTCTTGATTAAATAGTGTAGTGGAGGTTATTACAAGGAGAAGCATTAGGATTAGACCAACATAAATACCTATGCCTTTAACTCCACGGTTCTTATTCTTGTTTTCAGCCAATATTTGTCACTCCTTAAAATGTGATATAGGGTAGCTAGGGTATAAACTAGATTACGCTATTTATAATTAGGTAAGGGGATTATTTTTCACTGTAGATTTCAGGCTTTAGCACAGCGATTTCTGGGAAGTTACGGTATTTTTCATCATAATCAAGACCGTATCCTACCACAAACTCATCAGGCACATTAAAGCACATGTAGTCAGGTGTAATATTAACAGCTCTGCGCTCAGGTTTATCTAGTAGGGTAGCAATCTTAATGCTCTTAGGATTTCTTTTGCTTAGGATACTAATTAGATAGTTTAGAGTATTACCACTGTCTAGAATATCTTCTACAATTAGTAGATCGTATTTTTCTAGTGGAATATCAAGATCCTTGATAATCTTAACTACACCAGAGCTAGATGTGCCAGCACCATAGCTGGATACAGACATAAAGTCAATAGCTGCCGGAATAGAAATACTGCGCATTAGATCTGCCATAAATATAACAGAGCCCTTTAGAACGCTTACCATTAGTAGGTTCTTATCTGCATAATCAGCGGAGATTTGTGCACCTAGTTCTGCTACCTTTGCTTTAATCTCATCTTCGCTAATAAGTATTTTTTCCATGTCGTTTCTCATTGTGATACCATTCCTTTCTTTAAGTTTTGCGCTTATGTATTTCTACTAAAGGACAAAACCTGCCTGTGAAAACCTTTTCACAGATTAACTTTGCAAAATTATTGCTAAATAAATTTTTGTATTTTTATCTGGTGCTGCCTCTTGGCAGTAACCTATGTTTTCAACCCACCACACATCTCCATCTACCGTTAAAAGCGCTAGTTTGCTACGGTCTTCTAGGGGAATAGATTTCTCGTTAAATAGCTTTTTTAGCTTTTTTGTGCCATTAGATCTGTGTAGTTTGATTCTGTCACCATCAATCTTCTGTCTGATGATAGCAGTTCTATCTATTTTATCATAACTTAATAGATTTTTTAACCCTAAATTATAATTTTTTTTAAAATTTTCAAGTTGTTCACAACTGACAAGTTTAAAAGTGATTTTTTTGTTATTTGCTATAGTAAAATCTCCACCATTATCAAGGATTTCTCCCAGTGTTGTAGAGAAAAAAGCTGTTTCATTACTTTCTAAACCATGTAGGCGAAAATAATCTCCTTTAGCAGTTATATAGAGCTGTGAATTAAGCTGTACTGTACCACCGTCTTCTATTATAGACATAATTAGTTGTATTTTATCAAAGCTGGGGGAAATGTCCTTGTTTTCTAAAATATAAGAAATAATCTTAGGTCTAATACAGCTATCCACCTGTAGGAAACTCTCTCTATTATATCCATTATCACTAATAAGTGTTTCTATAGTAGACTTAACCACCTTAGTAAAATAATCCTGTTCAAGGGAAATCTGCTCATAAAGCCTAGTAAAGGATTTGTGTGCTGAGGTATTTATCTCATAGAGTTTAGGGATAATCTCCATACGGATTTTATTTCTAGTGTAGTCACTGGAAAGATTGCTACTATCGGTTACAAAGCTTAGGTTATTACTGGTGCAATAATCTATTATATCCTCTCTAGTAGCTAGGATTAAAGGACGAATTATATAATCTCTTTTAGCAGGGATACCGGATAAACCCTTACTGCCTGTGCCTCTAGTTAGGTTAAATATAGTTGTTTCCATACAGTCACTTAAGCTGTGTCCAGTTGCAATGTACATACCATGATTGTGATTTATTTCACTAAAGAAATTATACCTAGCATCTCGAGCAGCCAGTTCGATGGATTTGCCTGTGGTTTTAGCTAAGGTGTTTACATCTACCCTAGTGGCAAAAAGCTGTAGATTACACTCCTTAGCAATTGCCCTAACAAAATCCTCATCACCATCACTTTCCTCACCTCGTAAACAGTGATTAACATGGCATAAAGCAAGATTTTCTATAGATAGGTCATCTTTATATTTAAGGAGAAAGTGAACAAGGGCAACAGAATCAGCCCCACCAGAACAAGCTACACAGATGGAGCTATTAGGCTTTATTAGGCTGTATCTATTAATTGCCTCTAAGGCTTTACTCTTCATGTCTAAATAACTCCAAATTACTAAATCTAGTAAACTGTCCATCCCAACCAAGCTTTACCGAAGCAGTTTCACCATGACGGTTTTTTGCAATGATACATTCGGCAACATTTTGCTCCTCACTGGTTTTGTCGTAGTAGGCCTCACGATATAGGAATAATACTATATCTGCGTCCTGCTCGATAGAACCAGAATCACGAAGGTCAGAAAGCATAGGACGATGGTCAGAACGGGCCTCAGGGCCACGAGAAAGCTGGGAAAGGGTGATTACAGGAACATTAAGCTCCTTAGCCATTATCTTAAGAGAACGGGTAATCTCCGATACTTCGTTTACTCGGTTGTCAGTTTTACGAGAGGAGGTCATTAGCTGTAGATAGTCAATAACCACCAACCCTAAATCTTTAATTCGTCTAAGTTTACCCTTCATCTGTGCCACCGAGATACCTGGGCTATCATCAATATATATAGGGGCACGGGATAACATCTGAGCCTGCATACCTAGTCTAATCCACTCATCAGAGGAAAGCTCCCCAGTTCGTAAGCTGTGGCTGGAGATAAGTGCCTCGGAGGAGAGTATTCTGGATACTAACTGCTCCTTACCCATTTCCAGTGAGAAAACTGCAACCTTCTTACCTGTGCCCTTGGCTACATTGGTAGCAAGGTTTAGTGCAAAGGAGGTTTTACCCATACCCGGTCTAGCAGCTAGTAGAATAAGGTCGGATTTATTAAGACCGGTTAGCACCGAATTAAGTCCGGTAAAACCACTGTCCAGTCCCATAAACTGCTCCTTATCATCACCACTAAGTTTCTGTAGTCGGTCATAGGTTTCTAGGATAATCTCATCAATTCTCACAAGGCCATTAACCTCTTTACCTTGGCGAATGTCGTAGATGTTTTGTTCAGCTATTCCCAGTAGGGAAGTGGCATCGGTACTGCCTTCCTGTGCCATTTCTATAATGGACTGGGAAGCGCTCATTAGATTTCTAAGGTAGCTTTTTTCCAGTACAATTTTAGCATAGGAATTAATATTTCCCACAGAAGGGATTATCTGTGCCAGCTGAGTAAGGTATATTTTTGCATCATCTGATGAGGCAAAAACACCTTCGGTTTTTACTTCTTCTAAAACTGTAATAAAGTCAATAACCTGAGATGATAAAAACATTCTCAGGTATATTGAAAATATGGATTTGTGTTTAGCAAGAAAGAAGCTTTCTGGTTTTAATATTTCCATAAGATCAGGTAGACAGGAGGAGTCGATAATTACTGCACCTAGCACCGACTGCTCTGCCTCAAGATTATATGGCTGTGTAGAAAATACACTGGTTGTGCTTAATTCTTCCATTGTCATTACCATACCTTTCTTTACATACAAAAATTGCCACAGTGAAAATTACTGGCCAACACTTACGATTACTTTAGCAGTAATGCCTACATGTAGTTTAACCTCAGCTGTGTAATCACCAAAAGCCTTGATTTCACTTCCTAGTGTAATCTTTCTTTTATCAATATCTACACCGAATTTTTCTTTTAGAATTTCTGATACTTCCTTAGATGTTACAGAACCAAATAGTTTACCACCTGCACCAGCTTTAGCTATAATAGAAATCTTCTGATCGTCTAGCTTTGCTTTAAGGTCTAGCGCAGCTTGCTTTTCCATTTCAGCGTGATGTGCCTGAGAGGACTGTTTGTTCTTTAGTTCATTCATTGCAGTTGCACTAGCTTCTTTTGCCAGACCTTTTTTTAGTAGGAAGTTCTTAGCATAACCGTCGGATACCTCGATTAGCTGACCTTTTTTTCCACTGCCTTTTACATCTTGTGTTAAAATTACTTTCATCTTTATTATCTCCTTATTATTTAACAGTATTGCTGTAGTATTTATCAATAGCCTCAGAAAGCATTTTATAGCCTTCCTCTAAGCCTATTCCCTTTATCTGTGAGCCAGCCATTGTAAGATGACCACCTCCACCTAGGATTTCCATAATTATCTGGACATTTACCTTACCCATGCTTCTTGCAGAGATGGATACAGTGCCTTTGCCGTCATCGTATAACACAAAGGAGGCATCTACACCTGTAATATTAAGTAGCTCGTCGGCAGCCTGTGCAGTTACTATTTTAAGATCGTCATCACCATGGGTGGTAACAATAGCACAGTTGCGATATACCTCAGCAGAGGATACCAGCTGGGTTTTCTGTTGGTAGCTCTCAATACTAGAGCTAAATAGTTTGCGAACCTCTACAGTATCAGCACCACATTTTCTTAGGAAAGCTGCTGCTTCAAATGTTCTTACCCCTGTTTTAATAACAAAATTCTTTGTGTCTAGCATAATACCAGCCATTAGAGCTTCTGCTTCTTCTTTAGTTATATTGCTACCTGATGGCAGTAGGTAGGGGATAAGCTCCGATACCATCTCACAGGTAGAGGAGGCATAAGGTTCATGGAAGAACACCACTGCATTGTCTATATGTCCTACCATACGACGATGGTGGTCGATAACAACAATATTTTTACAAGCTCGGTATAGTGCTGAGGATTCTAGGAAGGACTCAATATGGGTATCTAGTACAATTAGTAGAGTATTATCATTGATACTATCCATTAGTAGTTCAGGATCGGTAAATACATCTCCATAATTACCTGCCTCTAAACGCTCATATAATGGGGATACCAGATGGCTAGTTGGGCTAATGGCAATCTTAGCTTTTTTGTTTCTTAGGGATATACACTTATGTAGTCCTACAGCAGATCCAAAAGCGTCTAAATCAGCAAAGCGATGTCCCATAAGTATTACATTACTGCTGTTTTCAATAAGTTCTAGTAGTGCGTTAGCTACTATTCTAGCTTTTACCTTGGTGCGTTTTTCCACCCCTTTAGATAATCCACCAAAGAAATCATAACCACTGGCAGTTTTAACAGCAGCCTGATCACCACCTCTACCTAAAGCCATATCAAGGGAGTTTCTGGCGATTTGCTCTAGAGTGTCTAGGTTATCATCGTATATACCAACACCGATGGAAAGGGTAGCTGCTAGGGATTTTTCTGAAGAAAGTGTTCTGATACTATCTAGAATATCAAATTTACTTTCAATAATTGTTTCCATAGACTGCTGGCTCAAAATAATTGTAAACTTATCTCTTTCTACACGGGATAAAACCCCACCTAGTTTTTTAACATAGTTTCTTATTTCGTATTCTACACGGCTAATTAGCTGTCTGCCTTCGCTATCCACTGAGTTTTGGATAATTTCTTCACAGTTATCCACTACAATAAACATAATAGAAGGACGGATGATATTATAAAGCTGTGCATGGTTTTTTAGCTGGGTATTTTCTACGAAGTACAGGGAAAAGTCCCTACCATCTTCTCTGTTAGACATATAAACTGAGTAATGTTTATCATTAAAGCTTATGTTAATTTCAGAATTTTCTAGGAAATTTTTACGAGTAATACTTGGGAATATACTAGAAATATTGCTGCTAAAAATATTCTCCCCTTTAGTAAACGCCTCATTAAAAAGTTTATTACTGGCGATTATCTCTCCAGACTTGGAACAGGTAATCATAGGAAGGGGGAAGTTTTCTAATGTAGACTGGCAGGTGGCAGTAAGAGTGTCACTCATAATATTCATAGTTTTGTCTATATCTTTAGTAAAAGAGTTGCTACGATATATAATAATAGCAATTGATATAAGGGCTGGAACAGATAGATATAGTGCCTGCTCAGTGTTTAATATTCCCATTATCCCCAGCATAAGCAGTATGCAAAAAATCGGTATATAAACTATGGATTTAAAGCCTAAAATCTTTTTTTTCATAGGTATGACTATTCCTCTCTTAAATTTTATAAATGTAGTTCTTAGGGTGTAAAAACTACATTTTGTAATCTTGGTGAAAACATTAATATAATACTAGATAATTGTGATAGTTTAAATAAACTATACTGATATATTCTATCATATTTCAAGGTAAAATAAAATGATTTTATGGAAAAATTAATCAATAATTATTAACTACAAGTAATTACAAAAGATTTTTCCTGTAAATTCCGTCAAAATAGCCAAAGAATATAATCTAATCATTGGGAGCAGCAAGTAAAAAGCCACCATTCCCTAAGTTGGGGTATGGTGGCTTTTCACACTGGTATATAAGGAGAAATAATTAATATAAGTCTTTGATTAGGAAGCTACTGAGGATCTGTGGATATTAGCATTTTCCCTAGATGTACAGTAAAGGGCAATATCAACAGTAAACCAGTTATCACTGGTATCAATATCCATATGACCATTGTATTTTTCCACAGTGGTTTTTACATTAGTCAGTCCTATACCATGATTAAATGGATTTATCTTTGTGGAGATAAAGCGACCTCGTTGACGCTTAGGTATAGAGGTAAAAGTATTTTTTACCGTTAGAAATAACATACCTCCATAATAATCAAGAGTAAGGGATATTTGTTTTCTGCTATCTTCTCTAATTGCCTCATAGGCATTATCCATTAAATTGCCTAGTATAACGGTAAAATCAGTAGCATCAATATTAATATCAGCAGGGATTTTTACATCTAGGTCAAATTTGGAATTTACACTGCTAAGTTTTTGTATTTTGTAGTTTAGGATACTGTCCACAGCGATATTTCCTGTATCAATAGTTGGTTGGCTGGGGCTAATATAGTCATAAAGCTTGTCAATATACTGGATACATTCCTTATAATCACCACTGTGAAGCATAGTTTGTATGCTGTGATGATGGTATTTTATATCATGTTTAAGCTGTCGCATCTGTTTTTGTGAGGTTTCTATTAGATCTAACTGCATTTTGTAGGCTTTGTTTTGCTGTTCTAGTACACCTTGATTATGTCGGTTTTCCAGTTGGTGCATATATATGTTGTAGATGGCGTATAGTCCGTAATTGGTAGCAACTAGCAGAAGAATAAGCACAGCAGCCATATGGTCAAAGACATATATTGTAGTTGCTAGTATTAAGGTTAGGGAAAAAAGATTAAATAGAATTACCAGTACAGCTTTTTTATAATTAAACTTATACTGGGATATAATTAGGTAGGTTTTGTAGATAAATAGTAGCATGGAGGTTATCATCCATGAGGAGATTACCCCGATTAAATTATAGGAAGGCTCGGACATATTGCCATAATAAACCATAAAACTTAGAGAACCATCGGCTATAATGTTTACTGCTAGTACAGTGGCTATAATTTTGAGTTTTTTAATATAATTTTCTGTGAAGAACAGTGGCATAGATATAAGCACCATGGTACATATCAGCACATTAAGCTCCCACATTCTAAAGCTGACATCAACTAGAAGAAGTATAAAGGCAGCAGAGAAAATATAAAGGTAATCTATTTTTTTGGAAAATTTATGATTTACTAGCATCTTTCTATTAAAAGTATAACAAGACATTAGCCTCATAGAAATAGATATAATATATATAATCAAGCTAATCATTAAAAATTCTTTCTCCTTTTTATCAGTTTACTTCGAATTTCTTTACGGTGACTTTGGCTGATTGGAAGGGTAATTCCACCTACTAAAGTAATGGTTTCGTAGTCTGAGGAGAATAGATGTATATAGTTAATTAAGTAGGATTTGTGTATTAAGAAAAAATAATCCGAAGGTAGTGTATTTGCGATACTGGATAATTTACCATAGAAGGTGTGGTCTTCTCCAGTTAATGTGTGAAGGGTTATCTTCTTATCATTGCTTTCTAGGTATAGTATATTACTATAAGCAACCGAGAAGAAGGATCTTTCTTTTTGGAACTGGAAAGAATGGATGGTATCACTGGTGATATTAATAGCTTTAGACAGTTCTTGTTCTAGCTTATGCTGATCAATAGGTTTAACTAGAAAGTTAAGAGGACGGTTGACAAAAAGATCTATGGCGTAGTTGGTACTGCCAGAAATATAGAGTATCTGTACCAGTTGGTTGTTTAAAACATTTCTGATATACTTACCAACCTCTACACCGTTTATGTCATCAAGTCCGATATCCAGTATAATCAGGTCAAAATTAGCTTCAGTAGCACTTTCAATAAGGTCATAGCCACTGAAAAAATGGTTAGTGGTGATATCTAGTGAATTATTTTTGGCATATAGGATGATATAGTCCTCAATGGTCTTACATAAAATTCTATCATCATCACAGATTGCGACTTTGAAACTCATGAAAATGCCTCCTTTCTAAACTTACTATCTTTTGTAATATTATTATAGCATAAATACATAAATTTTACTATAGTAAATTGTGAGATTTAGAAAATTCATGTTATTGCAATAACAAAACCCCCTTTAATTGTGGTTTATCACAGTTAAAGGGGGAGTGTAACAAAGATATAAAGAAATAATTTACTTAATAGTTAAGATTTACCACTGATTTCTCTCTCCAGCCATATAGCAGCAATGTCAAGAGCAGGGTATAATCCAGCTTTATCACTTCTTTTAATAATTCTTTCCTGCATAGGTAGCTCAGTATTAGTGGATATAATCTGGATTGCAATTTTATCAGCCATATTAATGCCATCTTCTTCTTTGGTAGATAGGATTTGTAACATAGCAATATATTTTTCTGATGGATCGCCTAGGCATATAGTTTGACCACTGCGTACAAGAGGAAAATTTTTATATGTCATAGTTTTCTTTTTTGCCTTTTTTTCTTCCATTTGAAAATACCTCCAAGTTTAATATTATTTATATACTAGCACCTATAGCCTAGCCTGTAGCTACAGATCAATCTGCCAAAGAATAAATTTACAAACTAAATTAGTCGGTAAATATCTGTAGCTTAGTATTACTAGAAAAATCAAGCTGTGGGGAGTTATACTCCTGCTACAGCTTGACAAGTTTACACTATGAATTTGACACAACTAGTCTTCAAGATAGGACTTTAACAGTAGCTGAAGTAGTTCATCTCGGTCAATTTTTCTTATTAGGCTACGAGCGTTATTATGGGTTGTAATATAAGTAGGATCTTCTGACAAGATATACCCTACCAACTGATTTATAGGGTTGTAACCCTTCTGACGCATAGCATCATAAACTGCCGACAACACAACTTTAACCTGCTGTTCCTTATCATCATGAATAGAAAAAGATATAGTACGATCGTCCACTTATAATCAACTCCTTAATAATTGTTCTTAATTAATTATACACCATACTAAAGTGATAATCAATATGTCTTTGTAATTTTTTACTAAAAAAATGTATATTTATTAGATATAACTAGCAAGGGAAATAAAATGTTATAATTTTCCATATAAGACTATGACAAAGCCAATAACTAATAAAATATTACTGGATATTAACGGGAGATTTTATAGTTTACTATTATATAAATTGTAAATTACAGCTCACCAGCACTGGATTTTTTAAGATATGCGTTAATAAATCCATCAATGTCTCCGTCCATAACAGCACCGATATTACCAATTTCAAAATTAGTACGGTGATCCTTAGCCATAGTGTAGGGCATAAATACATATGATCTTATCTGATTGCCCCAGCCTATGTCCTTCTGGTCACCCTTAATATCCTCAATGCGATCAAGATGCTCACGCTCTTTAATCTCTATTAGTTTTGACTTTAACATCTTCATACATACATCTTTATTTTGGTGCTGACTGCGCTCGTTCTGGCAAGCTACAATAATACCAGTTGGAAGATGGGTTATACGAACAGCTGATTCGGTTTTATTTACATGCTGTCCACCAGCACCACCAGCACGATAGGTGTCTATCTTAAGATCTTCATCTCTTATATCTATCTGAATATCATCATCAATCTCAGGCATTACCTCCAGTGATGCAAAGGAAGTGTGGCGTCTGCCAGAGGAGTCAAAGGGAGAAATTCTCACCAGACGGTGTACTCCTGTTTCCGAGCGCAGGTAACCGTAAACATTAAGGCCTTCTATAAGTATAGAGGCGCTTTTTAGCCCAGCTTCGTCACCATCTAGGTAATCTAGGATTTTGTATTTATATCCATGGCGCTCAGCCCATCTAGTATACATACGATAAAGCATTTCAGCCCAGTCCTGAGCCTCGGTGCCACCAGCACCAGCATGGAAGGAAAGTATGGCATTCTTGCTGTCATATTCACCTATTAATAGGGTGGAAAGTCTTTGGGATTCCATCATGTCACAGGCAGACTTATAGCCTTCCTCCACCTCTGGTAGTAGGCTGTCGTCCTTTTCCTCCAGTGCAATTTCCACCATAGTAAGGCTATCTTCCCACAGGGATACAAGCTTCTCATAACTGCCTATTTTTTCTTTAAGTTTGCTTATGTTCTGGTTTACAGTTTTGGATCTCTCTAGGTCTAACCAGAAACCATCAATAGTGGTCTGCTCCTCTAGTTCAGCTAACTGAGAGTTTAGTTTATTAAGTCCGATTGCATCGGCAAGGTCTTCTATCTGTGGTTTTAAAGCTAAAAGCTCTAACCTAAGTTGCTCAAATTCTAACATAAAGTGAAATTTCCTTTCTTAAATAGCAGGTAATTTATATAAGTATATTGTAGGATAATTTAGTATGAAAGTCCCTATAAATACATAAACATCACAAAAAAATGTAAAAAATTATCATATATTGTGAATTTACTATTGGTTTTACAGTCTATTTATAATATAATAATATATAAGGTATATAATTTCAAGTGATTATATCATAATTAAATTTATAAAAATATAGATGTTTTGATAAATATATCAGTCCTATCTTGTTTAGGTTAGATAGTGATAGTGAGAAAGGTTGAGAAATAATATGAGTAAATATAATGGAGTGAAATGCGTTCATTGCCACAAAGAGTTTGCTAATGATGATAGAGTAGTAGTATGCCCAACTTGTGGAGCACCTCATCATAGAGAGTGTTATGATGAGATAGGTCACTGTGGGGAAGAACACCTTCACGGCAGTGAGGGGGCTTACTTTGTTAAGGAAGAAGAGCGTAGAAAGAGAATAAATCAACAGCGTACTGGTGCAGCCTGTGAAGGCTGTGGAGCTGCAATGTATGTTGAGGATACCCAGTGTAGTCAGTGTGGCAAAGAAGTAATAAGGGATAAGCAGGTGCCAGTAGGATCTGTTTTTGCCAGTCAAAGCACATCGCCACCTCTTACAGGAGATCCAGTAGATGGAGTTACCGAGAAAGAGTTAGCTACATATATAGGTTTTAGCTCCAAATATTTTATACTTAGATTTAGAGCAATGGCAAATAACCAGCGAGTTCCACAGGTAAATCTAGCAGCTTTTTTACTGGGATTCATCTACTTTTTCTACCGTAAAATGTACAAGGTAGCCATTGGGCTTTTTGTAGTGTTTTTTATCTGTAGCATACCTAGTATGTTAATAGCTAATGAACTAGCTAAGGATTTAGTCATTGAAACAGTTACCTCAGGTGAGATGATGGGTGGAGTTGATATGTCGGCTTTACAGAATATAGTAGATGTATCTACCCTTACACCAACAGATTATGACAAGGTAGAAAGCCTAGAAAATATAGGTTTTTATCTAAATATAGTGTATATGATAGCAACAGTCATAGGTTCAATCTACGCTAATAAACTGTATTATAACCAGTGTTTAACAGAGATTAGAAACACAAGAGCAGGATATGGTGGAGTAGATGAAAACAGATATTACTATGCACTAGCTAGAAAGGGTAGAACAACAATAGCTACACCACTACTTGTAGTAATAATTTATAGTATGATAGGATTTATCTTTAACTATATTACAGTATCTTCAATGCTTGGAATGTAGTAGAAAACTTAACAAAAAGGACGGTACCATGGTTAGAGATATAATAAAAGATGAGATTTTCTTAGCTAATAAAAGTGAGAAAGCAACTAGGGAAGATTTATCCATAGCAGAGGATTTATTAGATACTCTTTATGCTAATAGAGAGGGTTGTGTAGGTCTTGCAGCTAATATGATAGGTTTTTTAAAATCCATTATAGTGGTAGATGATGAGGGGGATTATCTAGTGATGATAAATCCACAGATTATTAAATCCTCCGATGGCTACCAAACCGAAGAAAGCTGTTTATCCCTAGTAGGCACAC
Source organism: uncultured Oscillospiraceae bacterium (assembly GCA_964369235.1). GTDB lineage: Bacteria > Bacillota > Clostridia > Oscillospirales > Ruminococcaceae > CAYJEQ01. The sequence goes on from CAYJEQ010000004.1 coordinate 12,819, forward strand.
GACCTACAAAAAGATATAAAACCATAAAGGTTCAGTATGAGAACATAGATTTTCAGACTAGGATAAAGACATTTAGGGATTTTACAGCACAGATAATACAGCATGAGATTGATCACTGTAATGGGATAATAATATAAAATACAAGGGTGTATTCCTTCGCAAATAGTGCGATGAGAATACACCCTAATTTTTTATTATTGTGCTAGGATTATTTACCGTAGGCTTCTATGGCTTTATCTGTTGGAGCAATGCTACCAAATTCCATCTTAGCAGTATCTCCTAGGAAATTTTCCTTCTCCTTAGCTTCTGCTACTGTATCTACAAAATAGCTGAAAAGCTGGGAAGATTTATACTCATCATAGCTATATCCTTCTAGTGGAATATCATAGTCAAGGGTAATAAAGCCAAGTCTTTCTAGTTTAACTAGTTTATTACCAGTGTTTTTTACCTGTTCCATAGTGTCAGAGCTTTCCACTAAAAATACAGGAGATAGTGCCACATTAACAAAGTCAGTTTCCTTAGTGCTAGCTACAACAAACTGTACAACTGGAAGATATTTATACTGAATAAGATGCTGTAGAAAATGCTCCTCTGTATGGGTTAGAGTATCATCTGTTGGCTTCTTATGTTTGCCACAGCAACCTTTGTGTCCATGCTCGTGATTGTGATTATGGCCATGGGAACTACAACATCCTCCATGAGAGTGGTTATGGTTATGATCTGTCATAATTAATATTCCTTTCTATTTTGTTTTAGTTTTTTAAATATTTATATACTTAATCAATGGTGTTAGAATCAACTAACCTTAGTAATTCTAACATAGTTTCTGCTAAAATACAAGGGGAATATATTTAAGGTTCTGTTTGTGTGATAATATAAGTTTACACCAATAAAATCGGGATATTCACCTAATATTAGAGAATATCCCGTAGATTATAATTATATTAATTATCTAAAGCTATTGTAAACTCCATCTGTTAGCACTAGGAATTTAATATAGTTAATGCCGTAGATTTCTTCATATTCAGACCAGTCAGTACCATCAAAGTATCCGTCAATATCTTCTTCACTTACCTGTAGGTTAAGCATTTCTGCTACATACTGAACAGCAAGAATGTTCTCAGCTTCTAACTGGATATCAGCAGCCTGTGATGCGATTAGCTCCTCAACAGAGGCAAAACCATATACAGCTGCAAGATCCTTACCAGTCATACCATACTGCATAGCTGTGTGCTCAAACTCATCAGCTCTTAGAGATGTAAGGTAATCTGTTAAAGCAGTTGGGATTTCGCTGTAGACTGCGATTTCCTTTAGCTGTTCCATTACATACTGGTTTACCTGACTGGTAGAGAAGGAATCTTCAATAAGTGCCTTAAAATCATCAGCAGATGTGTACTGTCCCTGAGTAATATCAGTTACAAACTCATCGTTAAACTCTGGTAGAATGTAGTTAACACCACTGTTAATGGTAATATTAAATACAGCGTCCTTGCCTGCTAGATCTGTGCTGTGGTAATCAGCTGGGAAGGTAACATTAATATCGAAAGTTTCGCCGATATTATGGCCTACTAGCTGATCTAAAAATCCATCAATATAGCTTGTAACACCGATAGTAACCTCAGTGCCCATACCCTGAGTAGAACCACCTTCAAACTCTACACCGTCAACACTACCAACATAGTCGATGTTTAGAGTATCGCCATCTTTAACCACATAGCTTGGATCTTCGTTGATTTCACTTTCAGTGTAACCGGATAGTAGAGAGTCGATCTCAGCCTGTACTAGAGATTCATCTACAGCAATAATATCTTCTGTTACTGTAATAGCGTCATAGCCATCGATGGTTACATAGTCACTAGCCTTAACATCTTTATAGTAGCCATTCTCATCAAAGTAATCACTTGGATTAACATGAACATGAGTATCTGTGCCATCTTCGCTTGCGCCTTCTTCAGTTGTCTGGCTAGTAGCTTCTCCTTCTGTTGTAGCCTCTGAGGAGGTGCTTTCTGTAGAACAGCCTACTAGAAGGCTTAGGGACATCATGCTAATCATAGCAATCATAATTATTTTTCTTAGTTTCATTTAAGATAACCATACCTTTCTACGTTTGTAGTCACTGCTACAAACTTCTTATATTATAACATCACTGATTATAACACAGATAAATGTATAAAAACAGCCTAAAATGAGAATAAATCTTAAAATAAATCAAAAAAACTATGAAACAATCTATATTTACTTCTGGTTTACTAATAAATATGTATAAAAAAGACCTTATTATACATGAAATTTCAAATTGACAAAATTTATATATAGTGTTAGAATGAAAAATAGTTAAATAATTTTAATCAAATTTAATATACGGGGGAGCTTGAGGGACTATAACCCATACAGGCTGAGAGGAGATAGGAAGTCTCGACCCCTTGACCTGATTTGGATAATGCCAACGGAGGAAGAGTTATAAACAGAGGTAAAGGTATCAGGTATGCTTTTAGCTCTTTTTTATTTTAGAAAAGGAGGGTAATAAGCAATAGACAAAGGGGAGCGCCTTATGTCTAATAGAGTATCTTAGCGATGGGTGGCTGTGTTTCAGCCTGAGAGATGACAATAAAGTCTAAACCGACCCTGCCAACACAGGGGATATATCTATAATCCTAATCTATATATTATGGTAGTTAACTATAGTATATAGATTATAAGTGATGTATAGGTATTAATTTGCTAGGGTATCTATAATGCTTACACCCTAGTTTAAAAAAATAGAAAAATATTATAACTTAAAAAGGTAGGAAATTATAATGATTAAAATAATGGTAGATAATTTAAGAGATAGAAAACCTCTAATACATAATATAACAAACTATGTTACAGTAAATGACTGTGCAAATATTCTTATTGCAGCTGGAGCATCTCCAATTATGTCTGACGAGCCAAAGGATGTAGTGGATATAACAAGTATATGTAATGGTCTTAATATCAATATAGGTACATTACAGGAAAAAACCATTAAATCCATGGTGTTAGCAGGAACACAAGCAAATAAGCTAGGTAATCCTGTGCTGTTAGATCCTGTAGGGGTAGGTGCATCTGCTTTACGAGATGAAACCTGTGTCACACTGCTACAAAACATTAAGTTTACAGTAATAAGAGGCAATGTATCAGAGATAAAAGCCCTAGCCACAGGCATAGGTGGTGGAGTAGGGGTGGACGCCAGTGAAAGTGACCTAGTGAACCCTAATAATATAGATAGTGTAATAGCATTTGCAAAAAGTTTTGCAGTTAAAACTAAAGCTGTAATAATTATCTCTGGACCGGTGGATATTATAACCGATGGTACAGATACCTACACTGTGTCAAGTGGTGTGGAGATGATGTCAAAAATTACAGGTAGTGGTTGTATGCTTAGTGCTATGACAACGGCTTTTATAGCAGCTAATAGAGAGAATATTTTAATGGCAGCAGTGGCGTCGGTATCAGCTATGGGTGTAGCTGGGGAGATAGCTTATGAGAAGATGATAAAAAATGACGCAGGAAACTCTACCTATAGAAATTATCTAATAGATGAAATTTTTAAGTTAACAGGTAAATCCCTAGAAGAAAAAGCAAAATTTAAAAAGGTATAAAGTTTGAAAATAAATTTTTAAAAAGTAATGGTCATAATTATAAAGAAAGCATGGTGGGTAGATGAGATACAGCAGAAAAGATATACTTTTATATGGAGTAACCGATTCCCAGTGGTTAGAGGGCAGAAGCTTATATGAAGTGGTAAAAGAGGCTTTAGACGGTGGAGCAACAACCATACAACTAAGGGAAAAGAGTATTTCAGATCAGGAGTTTTTAGCGCTGGCACAGCAGATAATCCCACTGTGCAAATCCTATAAAGTACCACTTATTATTAATGATAATGTAAATGTTGCAGCAGCTTGTGACTGTGAGGGAGTTCATGTGGGACAGGGGGATATGTGCTTAAAGGAAGTCCGTAAACTTCTAGGAGATAATAAGATTATCGGAGTATCCACCCACAGTGTAGAGGAAGCGATTACAGCACAAAGTGACGGAGCAGATTATATAGGTGTTGGAGCAGTTTTCTCCACTTCTACTAAGGGCGATGCCAACAGTGTTAGCAAAGAGTTACTAAGTGAGATATGCAGTAGTGTACAGATACCAGTATGCGCAATAGGTGGTATATCGGCTAGTAATATACAGGAGCTAAAATCCACAGGTATAGACGGTGTAGCAGTGGTGTCGGCAATATTTGCAGCAAAGGATATTAAACTTGTCACAGAGGATATGTTAGCAAAGGTAAAATCAGTGGTAGTGCCTAAGGACTATGATGGAATAATATTTGACATGGATGGAACATTTATTGATTCTATGGCACATTGGGACAATCTACCTACCTCGGTATTAAATAAGCGAGGACTTACCCCGAAGGAAGATATAAACAAAATCTTTAAAAATCTAAGTATGACTCAGGCAGCCCAGTATTATATAGATAATTATGGCTTTACCGAAAGTGTAGAGGAGATAATCGCACAGGTGGTAGGTCAGATTAAGGATTTTTATAAATATGATGCACCTTGTAGAGAGGGCGCAGTGGAGCTATTTACTAGCTGTAAAGAAAAAAACATAGCAATGTGTGTAGCCACTGCAACGGACCGTCCACTGGCAGATATAGTCCTTAAAAGACTGGATTTACAGCAGTATTTTAGCCATGTATTTACCTGTAAAGAGGTGGGTGCTGGCAAAGATAAGCCTACAATATATGAGAAAGCCCTAGAAGCACTAGGGACAGCTAAGGATAGAACACTGGTATTTGAAGATGCCTTATACGCAGTCAAAACAGCCAAAGAAGCCGGTTTTACAGTGGTGGCAATCTACGATGAAACAGCCTCTAAGGACTGGGATAAAATTATAAAAATCGCAGACTACAATATAAAATCACTAACTGACATACTACAGTAGAAAGGTAAAGTAGATTATGAAAAAAGTTTTGACAATAGCTGGCTCAGATTGCAGTGGTGGAGCAGGCATACAGGCAGACCTTAAAACTATGGCAGCCCACAAGGTATATGGAATGAGCGTTATAACTGCTCTAACAGCACAGAACACCACAGGGGTACAGGGTGTAATGGAGGTTAGCACAGATTTTATTGCAGCCCAGATTGATAGTGTATTTAGCGATATACGCCCTGACGCAGTAAAGATTGGCATGATGGCAAATGCAGATATTATTAAAACAGTTGCCCAGAGGCTTATGCACCACAAAGCAGAAAATATAGTGGTAGATCCAGTAATGGTGTCCACCAGTGGCCATAAACTTCTTAGTGAGGACGCTATAGAGGCACTTTACACCTACTTACTGCCTTTAGGTAGGCTTATTACCCCTAATATACCAGAGGCTGAGGTATTATCGGCTATGGAGATAAATGGCGATGATGACATGATAAAGGCTGGGGAGATTATCGGCAGTAAACTTCCTTCGGCAGTGCTGGTAAAAGGTGGCCATAGAATAAATGATGCCACAGATTTACTGCTACAAAATGGGGAGAAAACTTGGTTTAAGGCAGAGAGGGTGGATAATCCTAATACCCATGGTACAGGTTGCACCCTATCCTCTGCAATTGCTTGTAATCTAGCTTTAGGCTATAGCTTAGAGGAAAGTATAACAAATGCAAAAAATTACCTTGTAGGAGCACTAAACTCTCAGCTAGATTTAGGACAGGGCTCAGGGCCACTGGACCATGTTTTTGCAGTTAATCCACTGATATAAAATATTAATAAAAAACAGGTTATGTATCAATTGTTGGGTTGCCTTCCCTCAACCACGGCGAGGGAAGGCAACCCATATAATTTCACTGCAACATTTGGGAAAGAACCTTATTACAAAAGCTATTTACCAAAAAGCTAACTATTAATACAAAATAAAAACAGTGTAACTAAATTTTAAAAGTTACACTGTTTTGTTATGGCTATTTGTAATTATGCTAGATTTTCACCATGAGTTTTGCAAGCAGCTGTTGCTTCATCATCAGGGCTTTCGTTACACATATATGATGTAACAGTTTTTGCAGTGGTTTCTTCTTCCCAGTTTCTCATCCACTCGCCATCGCCCCAACCATAGGAACCGAATAGTAATACATTTACTTCACCAAGGCTGTCCTTAACATCGTCCCACATTGGCTGGAATTCACTTTCTTCTAGAACTTCAGCGCCCATAGATGGACAACCGAAAGCGATAGAAGTATAGTTTGCTACCATACCTTTATTAAAATCAGCAGATGTCATTACATCAACTTCTGCACCTTTAGATTTTGCACCTTCTGCAATGT